>JBARXI010000920.1:0-13907 GCA_049647275.1 Microcoleaceae cyanobacterium | reverse complement strand
CAAAATTCAGCACATCAGAAATAGGGAATATTTAGTCTATATTTCTGAAGCGAACTAACCCAGAAAAACTACGAACAAACTATAGCCGTTGAAAGTAGGGTTAAGAAGTTATCAAATTCTTTTGTCTGACTCACAGTCATAAGTTTATTACTGACTTTTGACTCTAAAGTTTGAACTTTGACCATCGGAACATTATAAATTTTAAATTATAGATATGGCATCAACAAATCCTCCCGAAAGTGCTGCAGAAAATTTTCACAAAAAAGCAGAAACATATTTATCTGAAAGAAAATTTGATGAGGCGATCGCCTCCTGCGAATTAGCTGTAAAAATAGAGCAAGATTATGCTCCTGCTTATAAAACCTTGGGTAACGCGTGGCAAGCTAAAGGTAAATTAGATGAAGCAGAAATGTGGTATAAAAAAGCATTAGAAATTCGATCTGATTGGCCGGAAGTATATGCTAATATTGGCAGTTTATACGCCAGACAACAAAAGTGGCAAGAAGCTATATCATATTATCAAAAAGCCGTAGCACTCAAACCAAACTTTGCCGGAGCTTACCGGAATATGGCAAAAGTATGGCTACAGTTGGGTAATCAAAAATCTGCTACGGAATGTCAGTATCAAGCTTTATCTATAGAATCTGAAAAAGCTACCCTAGAAGAATATATTAATTTGGGTAAAAGTCTCCAACAACAAGGTAGTTTAAACGAGGCAATATCCTGTTATCGAAAAGCGATTCAATTAAATTTCAATTCTCCAGAAGCTTATCAATATTTGGGGGAAGCTTTAAAACAACAGGGTAAGTTAGAAGAAGCTACTGTTTGTTTGAGGAGAGCTATTCAGCTAAGGGCAACTAATACAGAAATAGAAAGTGCTGAAATAGATACTTTAGAATCAGCTAACCAGCAAGATTTAATATCTAGTCGAGATTTAGATCCAAGGGATACTTTAGTTGGTAGCTTAAATAATAATCCGATAAATTCTAACAATAATATTGCTACTTCAGAACAAATAAAAACAAACGGTACTCCGGCTAAACCCAATATTCCCCCTGTAGATATTGAAACTTACATGGGGTTGGCAGAAACATATCTGAATCAGAAAAAGTGGCAACAAGCAATTACTATTAGTCAGCAAATTGTTCAAATTAAACCTCAACCTAAAGCTTATAAAATAATTGGCAATGCTCTGCAGGCAATGGGTAAGTTAGAAGAAGCTTTAGATTGGTATAATCGGGCATTAGAAATTAAGCCAGACTTTGTAGAAGTTTATGCAAATTTAGGAACTATCTTTGCTCAACAAAAACAGTGGGAAAAGGCAATATCCTATTATCGCAAAGCAATTTCTGTTAAGCCAGAATTTGCAGGAGCTTATCGTAATTTAGGGAAAATTTATACTCAAGTTAATCAGCTAGTAGCAGCAGCCGAATGTTTAGAACAAGCATTAAAAATCGAACCGGGAAAAGCTACGGCAGAAGAATATTTATCCCTGGGAAATACTTTCAGTGAAAATGAGAAACTAGACCAAGCAGTTGCTTGTTATAAAAAAGCAATTCAATTAAACCCGCAGTTAGTAGAAGCTAGTTATAAATTAGGGGAAATTTTCATTCAAAACGGACAGTGGGGAGAAGCAATAACTTATTATCAGAGAGTCATATCTGCCAATCCAAATTCTGGAGCAGCATATCAAAAATTAGGAGACGCTTTATTACAACAGGAGCAGATAGAGTCAGCTTTACAAAATTACCAAAAAGCTCAACAACTAGAACCAAATAATACAGAAGTCAAGGGGAAAATCGGAGAAATTTACTACAAAACTGGAGAAAGTCTACAGGCAGAAGGAAAAATAGAAGAGGCAATCAAAGTCTACCGTCAAGCCACAGAAAATTATCCAGAATTTGATATACCCTACGGAAAATTAGGAGAAATATTTACCCAACAAGAAAAATGGGAAGAAGTTGTCACTGTCTACAAACGTGCTAGTGAATTAAAACCAGATAATTCTTGGTATTACAACAGCTTAGGAGAAGCTTTCAAGAAACTGGAAAAATGGGAGGAAGCCATTTTAGCCTACCGCAAAGCAATAGAATTAAATCCAGATTTCTCTTGGTCTCATAATAACTTAGGCGACTGTCTATTAAAACTAGAGAAATGGGAAGAAGCTGTTACACCATATCGACAAGCAATAGAATTAAATCCAGATTTTACTTGGTCTTATATTAATCTAGGAAAAGCTTTGTGGGAAGCTGGAAAATGGGAAGAAGCAATTGACCCCTATCGTCATGCTTTAGAATTAAAAGCAGATTTGCCAGAAGCTTATCAAAAATTAGGGGATGCTCTGAAAAGACGAGCCGAATTAGATTTAGATGAAGCGATAAAATGGTATCGCAAAGCCATAGAAAATAATCCTGAAAATGAGCAACTTTATCACAAAGCATTAGAGATTAAGCCAGAAGACCACACACTTTATTTACAGTTGGGCAATACATTAGTAAAAAAAGGGAAAAATCACGGAGCGATCGCCTTTTATCAGTTAGGATTACAAATTAATCCAGATGATGCGGAGATTAAGGCGCAACTAGAAAAGATATTACCCAAAAAAAATACTGAAGTAAAACATTCTGAACGCCTTCTGGAAACCCAGCTAAAAAATTTACCTCCAGATAAATTGCCAGAAGTTAATAGTAAGTCTTCTGAATTTTTCACTGAAAAAGAAGAAATTTATCAACTATGGCTGAAAGAAAATTTACCTAACTCAGAAAAATTAGGGAAAATATCAGAAATGATAGAAACCCTCCGGTATCAGCCACTAATTAGTATTATTATCCCAGAACAAAATCAAAAAGAAGGATTTTTCCAAGAGGCAGTAGAGTCAGTTTTGGCTCAAGTTTATGCCAACTGGGAAATTTGTTGTATTGGCGATAAACTTCCCAAAAATATACAGGAAAAAGACAGAACAAAATTAGTATTGAAGAATGAAAATGGAGATATTGCCACAGACTTAAATTCTGCCCTAGCATTAGCAAAAGGAGATTTTGTTGCAGTCTTAAATCCTGATGATGTCTTAACAGCGGATGCTTTATATGAAATGGCTTTATTCCTGAATAAACATCCAGAAGCAGATATGGTTTATTCAGACGAAGATAAATTCACAAAAGAAGGAAAATTAACTCAACCATACTTTAAACCCGACTGGTCTCCAGATTCATTTTTATCTCGGATGTATACAGGTCATCTATGTATATATCGCCGGGAATTAATGGAAAAAATGAACGGTTTTCGAGCAGGATATGAAGGCAGTTATGAATATGATTTGATTTTGCGTTTAAGCGAAGAGACCGAGAAAATATATCACATTCCCAAAGTGCTTTATCACAGCAGACTTTCTGAAAATGGAGTAGAAATAAATCAGAAAATCTCGGAAGAAACAAACAAGAAAGTATTAGCAGAAGCATTAGAAAGACGAGGTGAAATAGGAACAGTTACAAATATTCCCAACCATCCCGGTTTTTATCAAATTCGCTATCAAATTCCAGAGAAAAAGCTAGTTAGTATTATTATCCCTACCAGAAATCTTGGGGATATATTAGATAGATGTCTAGAGTCAATATTTACTCAAACAACCTATCCTAACTATGAAGTAATAGTCATTGATAATGGTAGCGACCAACCAGAAACAGCATCTATTATTGAAGGGTGGAAAAATCAACAACCCCAACGCTTCAAATCTTACGAGTTGAATATTCCTTTCAATTTCTCGAAGCTCAATAATTATGCTGTAGAAAAAGCAGAAGGTGATTATCTCCTATTTTTAAATAATGACACAGAAGTAAAAACTCCTGACTGGTTAGAAGCAATGGTCGAACAAGTACAAAGAGAAAAAATAGGAGCCGTAGGTGCTTTATTGCTATACCCAGATAATACTATTCAACACGCCGGAGTAGTATTAGGAATGCGGAGTGTGGCAGACCATAGTCATCGTGGTTTTTCTCCTACCGATGCTGGATATAATGGTCAGATTATTTCTGTGAATAATTATTCTGCCGTAACTGCTGCTTGTTTGATGTGTCGGCGAGAAGTATTTGAAGAGATGGGTGGGTTTAATGAAGAATTAGCTGTAGCTTTTAATGACGTAGATTTATGTTTGAAAATGATAGATAAAGGTTATCGAAATATTTATGTACCTCACGCAGTTTTGTATCACCACGAATCTCAGAGTCGAGGAGTAGAAAATACAGGAGAAAAACAACGTCGCTTCCAACAAGAAATTCAGAATATGAAGCAAAAATGGAAACATTTAATTGATGAAGACCCTTGTTACAATCCTCATTTGACTCGACAGCAAGAAGACTTTAGTTTAAGGATTAAAACAAATGTAGAAGTTGCTGTTTCTATATATGAAAAAGATGCAGAAATATTAGGATGTTCTATAGATGTACCTAAGGCTGGAGTTGAGAAAGATATTAATTCTATTTGTATTGGTGGGTGGATAGTTGGAAAAAAATCTCCACCTGTAACAGTAGAATTTATTTCTGCTGGTAAAGTCATACGGGAAGCGCCAGTTAATTTATATCGTCCAGATGTAGGTCAAATTCATCCTGAATTTCCAGAAGCTCAACATTCTGGTTTCTGGGGAGAATTAGAAGTTATTGAATTTGCGCCAGAGGCAAAAATTTTGTTAGAAGCTATTCTCAAAGATGGCTCTCATGTGAGACTGGGGATGGTTAGTTTCAAGTGTCCTAATTTGATTTAACTTGTTTGAGTTACCTCACTTTTATGGGTGAGGTAAAAATTACTCAATTAGCGACAATTTAGCAAGATTGATTAAAAAAAATAAATTTATATAGGTAGTTTTAACTGAATTGGAAAATTTTGCTCTTCACTTTTACTTTCAGTTTTTTCCCTGAAATTGTGATGATTATCACTACTTGAAATCTCCCAAGGAATAGCAGTAATTTCTTCACCTGTTAAAACTTTGATTATATAACAACCAAATGCTTTTGCTAAAAGTGGTGGTACAGCATTACAAATTTGTGTGTAATTTTCAATTGTAGTACCTTTAAACACAAAGCGATCGGGAAATGACTGAATACGAGCACATTCTCTAGGTGATAAAAATCTATCCTCTTCAGGATGAATAGAAGTCATTCCTCTTGTCCAATAAGCAGTATAAGAAGGTAGATGCTTTTTTGCCCTTCTATATCCTCCACAATAAGTTACTTTATTCTCTTCATATTTGTCTATAAATGCTTTCATTCCTTCTCCAGCAGAAACGGCTCTAATTTTTTCTAAAACTCTTTGACTATGATTTTGAGTTGTGTGGTTTTCTACATTTTTGCTCCCTTCTCTTGCCCAAGCTTGATATGCACATTCAGGCAATTTATCATAATCAAAAATCCCTACTCGTTCCCCAATTCCTACTTTAGGTAAATCGGATATTGCTTCCCAAATAGTAATTGCTTTTTCCGTACCTAAAACTTCACCAAATTCTGAATGAGTTGCCTGTGGTTTTTCCGGTTTAAATTCTTTTGCTCCTATCACAAAAAATCTTTTACGTTTTTGTGGTACTCCATAATGACTTGCATCAATTAAAAATGAATTCCAGTAGTAAGGCATTGAATTAAGGCGACTTTTAAGAGCTTGATAATAAACACCGTTATATAATCGTTTAAAACCAGGAACATTTTCAAATATCCACACTTGGGGAGAAAGCATTTCTACAAGATTAAAAAAGGTCCAGACCAAACTATTTCGAGGATCTTTTTCTTTTTTATAGCCCTCATTACTAAAACCTTGACAAGGAGGACTACCTACAATTAAGTTAGCATTAAGTAAGTTGTGCTCTGGATTAAATTTAGTTAAATCAAGGTTAAAGATTGGATGACCTAAATTAGCTTTAGCTGTGCGACAAGCTGATTCATTTATATCATAAGAACCTAAATGCTTTAATTCAAGCGTTTGTAATCCACAACCCCAACCACCTGCACCACTAAAAAAGTCAAGATAATTAAGCTTCATAAATACCACTCCTTTTGAACTAATGTTTGTAATTGACTCTGCAAAGTAGTTATCGATTTATTCTGAGGAGATATAACATTAAACCATTGTTCCTCAATCTGTTTAATATTTTTACTAAAATAGTTAACTAAAACTAGATGTGCATTACGGAGTATACGAACTTTAGTAAACTGATTTATACGTTTTGATGAGCGTGGAGTATCATAACTAACAACGAAAGCTTTTTGAACTGGAGCTAGTTCAGGTAATGGTTCTAGAATTAACTCCCTGATAAATTTTGCTAACCCTTCATCAGTCAAGAATAGAAGCCAATCATAAGACTGTTTTAATACTAAAAGCTCCTTATTTGGATTATCTGATGTAAACCAATTTCCATGATTACTAGCAATACCTATTGTTAATATAAAGTTAATTAAATCTTTTACAGGTGCATGATAAATCATTTGATGTAGAGCTTTTTCATAGGGCTGTATTTCAAAATCACCATCTGGTTTTGCCAATGCACCAAAAACTTTTCCATCAACAGACCTAATTTTTTGCAGTGATGAAACGTGCTTTGCTACATAAGCACCTTGTTTAGCTTTTTCTATAGTTGTTGGACCTTTTTTTGCTCCTTCCTCTATTCCTACACGCTTACATTCAAATATGGCAAATGGATGCAGTTTTAATATTGCTATCTCTACTGTTACTTCTTGGTCGCTATAAGATTTTAAATCGCATAAAGCCAGTTTACTTTCATTAGAATTTCTGCCAATTAAGCATCTATTTTTTTGTAACAATCCTCTGCTTAGTATTTGATTATCAATCAAATCAAAGTTTTGTAAAATGTGAGATATCTCCTTAGAGTGTTTGACTAACTTTTTGGAAGTTAAAGGCAAGATATTCGGACTGATTATTTGATATTCTTGACAAGAAATACATGGATGAATTCCAAATTAAACATTATGAGTAATTTGAGTTTGTCAAAACTCTGGAAGACGTAGCTCAATCGTAACATAGGAATAAATATTCCATTGACGAATTAGATAATAAGTTATAATCTCAACAATTGTACCTAAAGCACGTCCGGCTGCTTTTTTTTTATCTAATGTATGTTTAAATATGCTCTGAGCTAGAACTTTCTGAATTTCATCGATTGAACTATAAGACACTAAATAACCTCTTTTAAATATATTTAAACTTTCTCAAAATAGACTATGATTATTAACTTAACCATATTAACTCTGGATAAGCACCTACACAGAATTGATTACCTAATCTCATTTCCTGTAACCCTTGCAGTAAAAAGGTTTCTGTGCGTGGAAAATGTGTAATTAATTTTGTTTACCTGCTTATAAACTTTAAATTATTGATAGGAGTCACAGGATTAGCTTTTTTATTTATGTTGAATCAGATTATCGCTGAAATTGGAAGATGAAAAATTGTTCTGATTATTCTGGTTGTATACCAGTCAGGATAAAGAAAATTTTTGAAAGCCAGTAGGGTGCTCATTGAGTATCCTTATTTTTCATATTTTTACCCAATATCTTGATAAAAAGATTTCAGTAATTCTGTATTTTTCTGCCAATTTAGATGAGTTTTAGCAAAATTAATTGCACCTTGACCTAACTTTTCAGATAGAGAATTCTCCTTAAACAACTTCCCCACCGACTCAACAATATTCACCGCATCAACCACAGGCAAAACCAAAGCATCTTTTTGATTTTCCATCACCAAACCAATATTAGTCTCAGGCAAAATTACAGGTTTACCCATTGCCAAAAATTCTGGCAATTTACAGGGGAAACGATAATCATTAAATTTATCTGGTCTACCTGGTTGAATTAATACATCTGCCAAAGCTAAAATTTCTGGCATTAAACTCCGGTCTACATATCCTAATTCAATGGCATATTTCCGCGCCCAATTATCATCATTCCCCAAAAAATTACAGAAATCTCTACCCGTTCTAACTAACACCGCAGGTTTACCTTCTCGGTTCAACATTGCCACAGCCAAATACAAACTTCTCACCTCATTAGTATTAGCAGCATGAACATTTCCGGTGTAGGAAAAAACCAAAGTATTATCCGGAATGCCAAACCTTTTTACTATTTCTGGATTGGGATTTCTCGGATAAAAATACTCAGTTTCTACGCCAGGCCATAAAACTAAACTCGGCATATGATTCGGCACAAACTCTTTTAACTTTTCAATAATTACTGTTACTCCATCGGCACTTGCTAGAAACTCCCGATATTTCTGGGGATGAGAAACATTATCTGGAATTGCTAGAGAACCATTAGCATTAGCTATTTCTTTAAAAGGTTTGTTTAAATATTTTTCCAGAACATATTCCTCATTATCTTCCAAGTGAATTACTAATTTAAAATCATAAGCTTTCCGGAGTTTATGACAATAATTTCGCGTAACTTCCCTCGGAGTCCAGACATGAACCACATCCGGACCTTGCTGATTTTTAAATAATTTATTCAGCCGATAAAATTCACCATATTCTGTCACTTTATATAAATGTGTTAAATGTTCTCCCACTTGAGAAACAGTCTGTTTATTTCGAGGAACAGCCACAACACAATCAAAGCCTAATTTAACTAAATTATTAGCAAAATGATGTACATGAAGGGCACTATTAGAATGAAAATCTTCATACAGAACAAATAAAATATTTTTCATCAAAACCATATATATCTTTGAATATCTGATTTTTAGCAAATGTACGTCAATATAGCAATTAGCAATTAGCCGTTAGATTTTGTTGTTTGCCCTACTAAAGTAAACATAAAATGTTATACTACTAGCCCTTTAAAAAAAATGGGGATCAGGAGAAAGCTCCTTATAAAAATATTTTAGATGAACTAGAGGCGATCGCTAAACTTGCTTGACTTATCATACTGACAAATTTACTTCATTAGTTTTTGTACTTCATTTAATGGTAAATCTACCGCTTCAGCAATTTGCTCTGCTGTTAAACCGAGTTTGATTAATTTAGAAACTGTATTTAATTTAGTTGTGTATAAAACGTTTTCAACGATGGGTTGGCAAGAGGTTGTATTTTTGTAATGTGATTGAGTATTTGCAGCATTACTATTTTCTAATTCTGCTGTTTCGGAATTAGGGCAAAGATTGAGATTACCAATTTGTACTGGGTTGCCAATAATCTGATGTTGAGAATTTGTGAATCCTAAACGTTCGACTGTAGCGATAAAATTTGACTTATTTAACTTCTCCCCAAAAATCTCTGATAAAACTTGCCAGAGTTCGTATCCTTCATCCTTAACATGACCATTAGAACATTTATATTGTTCTGCAATTTCTCTATATTTTTCGTTATTCAGAACACCTTTCAAGATTGCTGTTTGTAGATTATTTAGGTGTTTTCCAGTTTCCTGAAAGACCAACTCATCAATTGAATTTCAAACTGCTTGCCAGTTCATTATTTTAACTATTAATTCTTCTGAATAGCTTATCCGCGATTATCCGTCATCATCCGTCTTTTTCACATTTTGTTACAAAATCTCCGTTTTTATCCGTCCTTGTCCGACTTGTGGATATGAAAATGAGCGAATTAGAATTGTATGAGATGGGTAATTACAGGGTAAAAAGAGTAAATAAATGAGGTAATAATATGACAAAAAAATTGAGAACTTTCTTGAAACTAATTCCAAGTTTTGTGTTATTTGGAATCTCCCTATTATCTTCTGAAACAGCTTTTGCTCGACAAACTTGTACCGAAGTTTTTTATTCAGGAAATAATTCTAAACTATCTGCTGGTGGTAAGAGTTTTAACTTATCTAATTCTCGTTCTGTTCGTGGTTGGAGTTATAAAGGTGGAACAATTGCAAGTTATGTTCTTTTTAATGGTCAAGTATCACAGGTAATTGTGCAGGAATTTACTCCAGAAAGAGGATTTGAGAGAAAATTACACACTGTTACAATTTCAAATAGTGACAGTATTCTTGGTTGGGACTGGGACGAAAAAACTAATACAGCGTCGTATATGTTAGACAATGGCAAATATACTACTCTTAAAATACAGGATTTTTTTGGCAATAGGTTTGGCGGTGTATATAGCGACACAAAAATTTCAAATAGCCGTCTTGATAAATACTCTTCTTCTTGGACTGTAAACAATGGTGTTGCTGAATATACATTGTCTCAACAATTAAAAAGGCAAAGATTTTCAAATGGAGCTTTTGGTTCTGTTCTTGACACGATGTCTTACAATTCTGCTGGGTTCATAGCAGGAAGAAGTTGTTATTAATAGTCCAGTAGTGGACTGACACACCTTAAATGGTGCATTAGATTCAATTCAAAAGTCATGCATCGAGTGCGTAATTCTGAGGTCTCCTACGGGGCGTATAAAGTGCGGAAATAGTTCCGCACACAGCCCCTCCAGAATGTAAGACGCACATCTGACAGTCAAAAGTAAGAATTTTCAAGTTAAAAGCTAATGCACAGTTTTAGCTGTATCAGTCTACTACTGCCTAAAGTTATTTGTATAAAGGCAAGTCCTATCTTTGATTTGAGCTTCCTAAAAAAGTAATTTTCGGCGTAGCCCTAACCCTTAAGCCTTTAGGAATCCTAGCTCCGGCTGCTCTACCCTCCTCATCAAACAATAGCGATACGGCGCTCCGCCACGCTCCGCGATCGCCGGATTTAGTAGCTGGATTTAGTATCAGAGGAATTTTGAATTTCTTTTCAAACTACTCTCTTTCTATCATACGTCTTGGGCTACAGATTTTAAGCTGCGAGTATCTATATCTATCTCGAAAATATTTTTTTCATTTTTAAAACTTTCCTATACATCCAATAAATTTTTTCATTCCACTAATTACAATTTAAGCTATCTAATGTACTATTGCTATAGTCGCAATAAAAGAAATTATGTTTGTAGGCACCACAGAAGCAGCAAGTCTTTTAAGCATATCTACTCAGAGAGTTCGAGTATTGCTCAAAGAAGGCCGTATACAAGGAGCCAGAAAAATCAATAATAGAGCCTGGGTAATTCCGTTACACCAAGGAATGCCAAGAATCCACCGCAGAAGAAAAGGTCCTAAACCACGTTGGTGCTCTCATCAGCGTTCTGGCAAGAACACTGTTCACTTTAATCGCAACCACATTGGAATCAATACAACCAAGAAAAATACTGATTTGACAATTCTTTCGGTCAAAGAAGGCACGGAAAATTTAGCAACCGGTCATGAAGCTGAAATTCATGGTCCCTGTCGGATTGTGTACCGAGCAAATAAACCTCATAGTTGTGGTGCAACTGTGTGGATTGAAACCTTGGCAGCAGTTACCATGGTTGATTATAAGGAGGGAGTTTTCAAAATAGAGAACAAATGGGTTTTAACTGATGAATAAAAAGTAAGTTTACAACTACAAAACGACAGTGTAATCGTTATGTTGAATATCAAAATTTAGATTGTAATATGGGTCGCCTAAATCCATATCAATTTGCCATTGGTCTAATAGCAACATATAGTCAACTACATCATAATTTCTCTGTCTGTGTTTCTCTGATTGATGATTAATTAAAACACTACGGGGGGTAAATACTATTCGCTTGCCATTTTTCTTCAACTTCAAACACAAATCAACATCTTGATAATCGGAGAAAAAATGTTCATTAAAGCCTCCAACCATTTCAAAATTTTGCCTACTCACCATCAAACAATCTCGACTTACAGCAGATACTTCTCTTGCACAAACTAAAGAACCTGCATAACCATCATGGTTAGAGGGAAAACCTCGCATTAGATAATCAACTTTTCCAGATTTTCCTAATACAATACCTGCGTGTTCAACAATTCCATCTGGGAAAATTAATAATCCTCCCACGGCACCAATATCAGATTTTTCTGCATAATATAAAAGATGTCTCTGCCAATCTTCAGTGACAACTTCCAAATTAGTATTGAGGAAAATAAAATATTCACCTTTGGCAGTTTTAGCAGCCAGGTTATAAGCACGAGAATAATTAAATTTACCTGATAGATTTAAAACTTTCACCGCAGAATTTTGGATAATATTTTCTGTTTTTTCCCCACCAACTATAATCACTTCATTTTTGGGATAAGTTGAAACAGACAAAATATTTTTTGACCATTTATCAAGATTTTCAGAAATATTAGGAGCAGCAATAATTAGACTAATCAAAGGATAATTTTTTCTAGGCAAAGGATTAATATTTATCCGATGTTTACCTAAACCTGGTTCTGCTTTTGCTGCTAAACCAATTCTTTGTAAATGAGAATTAACAGCAGCTTGTTGTACTATTTCAATACCTGCTTTAGCATCCGCATCTCCCGAAATACTTCCCTTAACTTGTCGCCAATGATAAAGATGTTTATAAATATGAGAAATTTTATTAGTTTGCTCGGAAACTCGTAACATAAACTCATAGTCTTGTACTCCATCAAATTCACTCTTAAATCCACCAGCAGCCAAAGCCAATTCTCGACGGACACATAATAAATGACCGACATACATAACACCACGAAAATATTCAGGAGACCAGTCAGGTTTATAGAATGGGTGAATATAATTTAAGCCAGAAAAATCAATTTTATCCTCATCGGAATAAACCACATCAAATCCTTCAGCCAGTTTATTCAGACTATCTTCTAAAGCTGTGGGTGCGAGAGTATCATCATGGTCTAATAAACAAATATATTCTCCTGTCGCCATATCTAAGGCTTTATTCGTAGCAGCACTAATTCCACCATTATTTTCTAAAAATAGAACTTTAATCCTCCCTTCTTTTTCTGTTAAACCCGCAAGTACATTTCTAATTTCAGGTTGTTTCGACCCATCATCAACAATACACCATTCCCAGTTAGGGATAGATTGGTTGAGAACACTTAAAACAGTTTCCACAAACCAATCCAAAGATGAATTCCAAGTTGGAGTAAGGATACTGATAGAAGGTTGAGAGTATTCTATTGTTCCTTCTTCCTTTCTCCTGATTCCTTCTATAGAAGATTCATAAAAATCTCTTCTTCCTTCTTCCAACTTCGGTCTTCCTTCTGTTGAAATTACAGGGTTGATAATTTCCCAGAATTTTTCAACTGTAATTCCAGATAAACCCAATAATTCCTGTTTTGTTTCAGGTTCGGGAGTAGGTATTTTGGGATTTTGGGTAACTTGTTGTACGGGTTTAGTTAGAAGTTTTTTTTTAGCTGTAGTCGAGATATCTGATTCAACAGGAAATAGACTCTTGAGTGGAGTATTTTTATTTTTAGATTTAAACCTTTCTAAATCAGCTTGAATTTCTTGAATTTCTGTTTGCGAGAATTCTAAATCTGCCTTAATTTTTTCCAGCAAAGAAGAAGATAATTTTACTTGTTCTACTTTTTGATGT
This sequence comes from Microcoleaceae cyanobacterium, assembly GCA_049647275.1. Lineage (GTDB taxonomy): Bacteria > Cyanobacteriota > Cyanobacteriia > Cyanobacteriales > Microcoleaceae > JASJEE01. The sequence goes on along the minus strand of JBARXI010000920.1, from coordinate 523 downwards.
ATTGATAATTCTGGAGATAGTGACTTTGGCGATGCGGCAGTAATTACTTGAGATTCTAACTCCTGTTTTGGTGATTCAGGAGAAGTCTGTTGTTGAACAGTAGAATTAGGTGGTTGTATTATTTGAATTTGTTTGTCTGAGTGGGATTCATTTTTTAGTTTTGGTAAAGACAGAGCTAACTGTTTCAAAATTACAGTACCTTCACCTTTTTGGAAAAACGGAGTCAAACTAATATAAGAATCAAGGCACTGCTCTACCTGTTCTGAGTTTAAGGGTATAGAAAGCTCAAACCTAGCAGTTTCTGCGTCGAGATGGGAGTTAGACTTTTTCACATCAGGGCTAGGAATGCCTTTTTCAAGTTGAAAATTCTCTATTTCTATCCCACCGAGAATTACCTTCATATTTTCTAAAAGACCTGAGTTAACTGCAGCCACCCAACCTTTTATAGAAAGTTGATTTTCCTCAGAAATTTCTATCTGCTCCACATATCCACTTGCCGGTAGTAATAGAATTTCTGATATTT
>JBARXI010000919.1:0-1576 GCA_049647275.1 Microcoleaceae cyanobacterium | reverse complement strand
AATTTGGGATACTGGTTATTTCAGTTATCAGTTATCAGTTATCAGTTATCAGTTATCAGTACTTCTTGCTTCAGCTAGAGGCTTGACCTTTTTTGAAAACGAATTGGATTGATTAAAAAAAATTTTTTGATTTTTATCTGGGATGCAACTGTTGTTTTATACCTTAATTATTCGGTAAAAATATGGGTACTAACAATCAATATATCGCTCTGATTTAACCCGGAGAAGTTTTTGTGAATTTGGGATACTGGTTATTTCAGTTATCAGTTATCAGTTATCAGTTATCAGTTATCAGTACTTCTTGCTTCAGCTAGAGGCTTGACCTTTTCTGAAAACGAATTGGATTGATTAAAAAAATTTTTTTGATTTTTATCTTTGATGCAACTGTTATTTTATACCTTAATTATTCGGTAAATAATGGCGATAATGAGTGAATTTTGACAAACATAGATTGATTCTTATAGTGATTTTATATATTCAAATTATGTCGCAATTTATGTTTTTTAAATATGGCTAATCTTTTTGTGAAATATATTTAATATAGCAATCTGATCTCAATCGTGAGACATTGTAGCCTTTTAGGCAACAGAGAAGAAAGAAAAAACTGTATCTTAATCAATATGAAAACTACTATATTCTCTACTTTTAGGGAATAGTAAAATTCTCACATCTGATTCGGTGATTGCTATATTCTTCTATTTATTTAGTAAACTGATGAATAAGCTGACAAGCATTTAAACTAGGTTTTCTCAAATCAGCAAAATATTCTCTAATTCCTTTCCTCTTGTGAGTTCCCTGCTAGCTCATTTCAAAAATTAATTTAAAAACACAAAAGCTTACTTGGAATTATCTGCAATTTATCCAACTTTTTTGTTTAGTATTTAAAACACTAATTTTTGTAGTTATTTAGATTTATGATAAATACCTAGGAAAAATTAATTACGATTATTTATTCGCTGTAATTTTTACAAAATAGACTTTTTAGTTTTAGAGTATGTGTAATTAATTTGGCATAATACCAATTATCTCTGAACTTACATCTAATAGTTCCCGCTTAACCCCTCTGAAAAACGGGGGAATTAGTTGCACTATTAAGGAGAAACGGTATAACTATTTCTTGTCCGGATATGAAGAAATAAATAAGAATTAAAAGGTGAAATAAATGAGTTAAGCACTAGGCGGAAATACCAGAATCAGGTAATCTAAAAAACCTAGCCTCTTTCATAGGAGCTTAACTAACGCTAAGGCTAAAACTTTTCATGTCGCTGCGCGAAACCCAATTATATTTCTGGGAATGCTCTGCCAGTTTCGATGCTCTAAACCGACATTCCGCACTTCAAAGCTTAGTATAAAGGGCAAGTAGTCAGTAGTCAGTAGTCAGTAGTCAGTAGTCAGTAGGGAATGATGGTCCCTATTTGTCTGGCAATAGCAAGTCTTTATACTTAATTAATTTATGGCTGATGATTTGGCTGTCGTCTCAGTTAAATCCAGATGATTGACAGATGTATAAATACTTAGCAACCTACTGATGTTTTGTGCTACTTTTTATCTGACAAATTGACCTGCCGAATGTGAG
>JBARXI010000918.1:0-3192 GCA_049647275.1 Microcoleaceae cyanobacterium | reverse complement strand
AAGTAGGAGCAATTCATTAAGTAGTGACAATTCATCAAGTAGGAGCAATTCATTAAGTAGTGACAATTCATCAAGTAGGAGCAATTCATTAAGTAGGAGCAATTCATTAAGTAGTGGCAATTCATTAAGTAGGAGCAATTCATTGAGTAGTGACAATTCATTAAGTAGGAGCAATTCATTAAGTAGTGACAATTCATCAAGTAGGGGCAATTCATGAATTGCCCCTACTAACAGCCTAACAATTTATAGCCAACTTTTTTCCACTTGGTATTACCAGGATAAAAAAACAATGAATCAGGAAATATCAGTAGTAGATTTAAACCAAAAAGCCGAATCCTATTTAGCCCAAGGAAAATTAAATGAAGCCGATGCTACCTGTAACAAAGCTTTGGAAAAACTCGAAGATTTGGCATTAATTTGTTATACCAAAGCCAGAGTAGTCGAAGCAATGAGTAATCAAGAATTAGCAAAGGAATATTATCAGAAGGCGGTCGTAATTAATCCTCATTTCAGTGAAGCTCATTTCAACTTAGCCAATCTATATTTCCAACAAAAACAGTGGGATTTAGCAATTACTAGTTACCGCCACACTATCAAAATTAATCCAAATTTTCCCTGGTCTTACCAAAAATTAGGAACAGCATTAATCCAACTAAAACGGTGGGATGAAGCTGTAAATACTTTCCGGCGAGTTATAGAATTAGAAGCAAATTTTCCCTGGTCTTACCACAAACTTGCAGAAGTATTAATCCAGCTAAAACGGTGGGATGAAGCTGTAAATGCTTACCGTCGATTCATGGAATTAGAACCAGATTTTCCCTGGTCTTACCACAAACTTGCAGAAGCATTAATCCAACTAAAACGGTGGGATGAAGCCGTGGTTGTTTATAAACTTGCCATTGAAATTAACCCTAATTCTGGCGAATTATATGACAATTTAGGGGATGCTTTAATTGAACTAAAACAGTGGGATGAAGCTGTAGTTGCTTATGATTTTGCGATTAAGATTAACCCCGACATACCAAATTATCACAACAATTTAGGGAAAGTTTTAGCTCAATTAAAGAGGTGGGATGAAGCAGTCGTAGCCTATCAAAAAGCTATAGATATCAACCCCGATTATTATTGGCACTACCATAATTTATGGGAAGTATTACTCAAAACGAAAAAATGGGATGAAGCGGTAGCTACTTATAAACTTGCTATAGAAATCAATCCCAATGCCTATTGGTATTATTATCAGTTAGGATATGTACTGCACAAAAAAGGATTAATAGATGAAGCGATTGCTTATTATCAAAAAGCCAAAGATTTAAAATCAGATTTAGCTTGGGTTGAGAATAATTTAGGGGATGCTTTTTTAGAAAAGAGGAATTCAGATGAAGCGATATATTGTTACATTCAAGCTATTCAATTACAACCAGATTTATTTACTGCCTATAATCAACTCAGAGCAATTCATAGTTATCAGCTCGTTAAGTTAGATAAAAATCAATTAGATAAATTAATTAACTGCTACCAAGAAGCGATTAAAATTAAGCCAGAATTTCATGGGCATTATCTGAATTTAGCCAATATCCTGATAGAAAAAGGGAAAATTCAGCAAGCTAGCCGTTATTATCAAAAAGTTTTATCGATTCGACTTGGAAAAACCCACCCAGAATTTGTCAATAAATATGGAAATTTTACAAAATTAGGCAAACCAAACTTTCTGATTATTGGCACAATTAAAGGCGGCACATCATCTCTTTATTTTTATCTGACTAAACATCCCTCTGTTTTGCCGGCTGTAGAAAAAGAGATGCACTTTTTTGATGTTAACTTTCACAAAGGAATAGATTGGTATTTATCCCAATTTCCGGTAATTCCAGAAGAGGAAAATTTTTGGACAGGAGAAGCAACTCCCAACTATATGTATTCTGTAGAAGCAGCAAATAAACTGTTTAGTTATTTTCCCAAAATCAAGTTAATTGTTATCTTGAGAAATCCGATAGAGCGAGCAGTTTCTCACTACTATATGGATAAACGACTAGGGCAACAACAAAAAAGTTTTACAGAAGCAATAACTGTCGAAACAAAAATATTGCAAAAAATGATGAATCAATCTCAAACCAATGCCAATTTTTTGCGAGGTAGAAAATCGAGGTATTTAGGTCTGGGTTTATATCTATATTTTCTTCAAGAATGGATGAATATATTTCCCAGAGAACAATTTTTAATATTAAAGAGCGAGGATATGTATGAAAATCCCGCAGCAACCATGAAACAAGTCTTCAAATTTTTAGAATTGCCAGATTACCCACTAGATGATTATATCAACTATTACCCAGGCTCTTATAGTCCGATTAAAGCTAACTTACGTGGCAAACTTTCTGAATTATTTCAACCCTATAATCAGAAACTAGAAGAGTACTTAGGTATAAAATTCAACTGGAAATAATTTTTTATTGGAGGATGTTTATCAAGTCAGAAAATATATCTTAATTTCGGTAAAAGAGCAGCTCCATAGCTTAGATCGAGTCTGATTAATTAGGCAGAATAAATTAGTACCAATAGTTATCTTTAGATAACTTCTGCTGTCAGCTAAGAAATTTATTTATTGGCGGATGACACAGGGAGAAAACTGATTACCCAATGACCCACAAACCAAAGGATTAACATTCTTGGCTAATAGCTCAAGTCATTTTTGAAATGACTCTTAATTTTGTATCTAGCCTACTTAGATTATGGTTAATTAATCTAACTTGATATTATTCTTGGGGTCGGGAGAATATCAATCCTGAAATTTATCTCCTACAGAGCTAATTCATGTTTGCCAGAGAATATTCATAATCCTATACTTCCCGTTTAGTAATTTTGGCAAGATGTAGGATATTTCATCTCACTGCATAATTAATAATTTCAGGTTTGAAGCCTCTCCTGTTAACGAGAAAAATCATTCATATTTCTTTTTAGTCAATCCTCTTCTGAAAAAGAAGTGGTAATTGTTAACGGTTAATTCTTGAACATCAATCTTCATTCAAGTTATAGCATTTGGAAAAAAGATTGCTACAAGTAAGTAGGTTTTAGGTAGTAGGTGTTCAACAATTAATAATTAATAATTAATAATTAATAATTACCTCTCCTTGAAACGGATTGGATTGACTAATCATGAAAATTTTTTCTCTCTTGGTCGATTGGATATGGCGAGGA
>JBARXI010000917.1:0-1785 GCA_049647275.1 Microcoleaceae cyanobacterium | reverse complement strand
AAGGAGTTGCAGTTTATACAGAGGTGATGCCCTCCCCCTGTGTTCTTCTATTATAACATGGTCGCTTTCCCATACGACGTTCCCGACGAGGAGAACGCGGGACTTCTCGCTATTTTTTGTTAAACCGGAGATAATATCAGGATTAATTGTAGATTATGTTGAAAGCAATTAAACCAAAGGTCAAAGTTGGTAATGTTGGGTTTCGCTCCGCTCTACTACTTACATAGGTAATGTTGGGCTTACTGAAAAAGTTTTTTGCTGAGGTTGAGGAGTCATATCATGTCCGGTTGAACAGTTATAAATCTAAATAACGACACGACGGAGTAGGGGTAATTTTGGAATTTGGTTTAATGTATAAAACCTGCTCATACAAAAATCATTTGTTTGAGTTGAATTCAGGTTTAACTCTCGCAAATCATCCGTATATTCCTGTTAAAAATCAGTGTCGTGCCTTCCTTCTTCAAACATTAAATAGTCAAAACAATCTTGCCAACCATAGACCCTGCTTCTAATATTCGATGTGCTTCTATTGCATCATCTAAAGCAAAAGTTCTATTCACATAAATCTTCAGTTTACCTTCATCAAATAACCGCCCACATTGCTGTAAAATCTTAGCTTGGTCTACTTGAGCTTTCATCAATCCTTTCATCATTGGAGTTAACATTAATTCCAATCCTATTCGCAGATTTCTTTGTCTAGCAACCTTCAAATTTCCCAAGCTAGCATCAGGCTCCAAAATTGTCACTAAATCGCCATAAACTTTCACTGCTGGAATAGTGTCATAAAAAACTTTTCCACCAATAGTATCAAAAGCTAAATCTACCCCTTCACCATTAGTCCAATCTAACACCGCCTCCACAAAATCTGTATTCTTAAAAATTGCTAAATCTGCCCCCAAACTTTTAACAAAATCTGCCTTTTCTTCAGAACTAATAGTAGTAGCAACCTCAGCACCCTGTAATTTTGCTAACTGTATAGCCACATGACCAACCCCACCAGCACCACCATGAATTAACACCTTTCTGCCAGCTTCTAATTTTCCTCGCTCATACAAAGATTCCCAAGCTGTAATTAAAACCAACGGTGCAGCAGCAGCTTCAACAAAGCTTAAAGAAGTTGGTTTTTTCGCCACAAATCTTTCATCAATCACCGCTAATTCTGCATAATTTCCAGAGGTAGCTCCTATGCCACTATTACAAAAATAAACCTCATCTCCCGCTTGAAAATTTTCTACATTTTCACCAACTTCTGCCACAATACCAGCACCATCACATCCTAAAATAGCTGGTTTTTTATCTGGAAAAAAAGTGCCACGACTCCGTAATTTTGTATCAATAGGATTTACCCCGGCGGCTTTCAAACGGACTAATATTTCTCGGTCATTTTCAATTACAGGGTCAGCAACTTGCTGTACTTGCAAAACTTCGGGTGCCCCTGGTGATGTCATTACGACTGCTTTCATAATTTATTTTCTGCTGATTTTAACTGTGTTGGTAAAAAATCTAATTTTACATTAATTGTTGTATTTTGTCTAGTAGATTTGTCGCAAATATTGATCCAAATATTATTATTGCAAAGTTATTGTGACTCAAAAGAAGCAATTTAAAAACCCAATAAATTACCGAATAATTAAGCTTTAATACCATGTCGGGTTGAATACTTATAAATAACGAGGGGTAATTCTCAGTCGGGGTAATTCTCAGTCGGGGTAATTCTCAGTCGGGGTAATTTTCAGTAGGGGTAATTCTCAGTAGGGGTAATTTTCAGTAGGGGTAATTCTCAGT
>JBARXI010000916.1:0-5301 GCA_049647275.1 Microcoleaceae cyanobacterium | reverse complement strand
AGTTTAACCCTAAGCTTTCTGCTTACTTTTCTAGTAAAGATAGCACAGGACTACTTTAGTTGTCTAGTCTAAACGACTCGCTTGTTTTCATCCCCCGGTTAAAACACGGGGGCCTTCAACGTCGCTTTTCGGTAATTTTTATTAGCTTTGCACAATCATAGGAATGAGAATTAAATAAAGTCCAGAACTTTTTTTAACAACTCAGGTGATATGGAGCTTAGGTAATTCAACTTCTGTATATAATAAAATCGTCATTCCTTAGTTAAATCCCCATTCCATTGAACCTAAAACCTAAAACCTAAAACCTACAACCTTATTCAACAATCTTATTCTCGCCAACGACCAGAACGAAGAATACTAATAATTAACCACAACCCAAGAAAACTAGCTACTGCAAATAAAGCTTCACTTAGCACAGATAACTGACTACTTTGAGAACCCGCAGTTACAATAGCAGCACCAATAATTAATGAACCAACAACCACACTAAAAGAAAGTCGATTAGCTGACTTATCTACACTCCGACGCAAAGGATCGATATCTCTTAGAGTCACATTCCATTTCAATGTTTCAGAAGTAAGTCTATCTAAAAATAAGTCTAGTTGACGAGGTGACTCTAAAGACAAATTCTTCACATCAATAGCTGTTCTTAATAAAGTTTGTACCGGATCGTCTCCCAATAACTGTCGGCGAAATAAATCAGTCATTAATGGTTTAATCTCATCTAAAAGATTAAGTTTGGGATAAAAACTACGAGCGACACCTTCTAAATTAGCTAAAGTTTTTGAATACAAACCCAAATTACTCGGCAATTTAATTTTGTTATTACGACACAACTGTAATATGTCATAAAAAACTTCCGAAAAATTTATTTCAGCCAAGCTAAGATTATAATATTTCCGCAGCATTTTGCTATACTCATTTTCCACCTTAGCTAGGTTTGGCGGTTGAGCAACTTCTGCCATTTGTATAGTTAACTGAGTACATCTTTGAGCATCTAAGTCAACTATCGCTAATAACAATTCTGTCAAATTTTGCTGACTGCGAGGATCGAGGCGACCGACCATTCCACAGTCTAATAGAGCAATGCGCCCATCTTCGAGATAAAATATGTTGCCTGGGTGAGGATCGGCGTGAAAGAAACCGCTGATATAAAACTGTTGAAAGAAAGCACGACATAATAAAGTTGAGAGTGCTTGTCTTTCTGCGTTTATGTCGCCTTTATAGTTAGTACCTTTTGGTTTTGCTGATAAAATAGGTTTACCATCTAGCCATTCAAGAACTAATAATTTCAAAGTTGTTAGCTCCCAATATACTTTTGGAAGCATTATTTGCTTGGGGTCAAACCACTTACTGGTAGATAAGTCTTTACGTAGTTCGTCGGTATAACCAGCTTCCTTGGTAAAATCTAGTTCAGCTTTGAGAGCAACACTAAATTCTTCGGCGAGGGAAACAATATCGTAGTCATTGCCAAAGTCTGTGAATGAGACTAATTCAGCTAAATTTTTCAGCAGGGATGTATCTTTGTCAATTATTCTGTCAATGCCTGGACGTTGAACTTTTATGGCTACTTCTGTACCGTCTTTTAGGGTAGCTTTGTAGGTTTGAGCGATGGAACCTGCTGCTACACACTCAGGGTTAATGTAGCTAAATATTTCTTCTAGAGGTTGGGATAATTGTTGACGAATTAAGATTTCTACTTCTGACCAAGGTACTGCTGGTACATTTGCCTGCAAAGTTGACAAGGTATCTATATAGTCTGCTGGCAATAAGTCTGGACGGGTACTGAGTAGCTGGCCAAGTTTTACATAGACGGGGCCTAAATCTACCAGAATATTGCGTAGAACTTCTGGTGTTGGTATATCTGGTTCGCCAGCTTTGCCCCCTGTGAGGAGAGTTTTCATGTAGCCCCAACCGTTGCGGAAGACGATTTCGACTATTTCAGCTCGGCGAGAATTAGTTACTGCAAGGCTAGATAACACGGGGCCTCCCAATGATCGGATTAATGTTTGATTTAGCTTTAGAGACAATTTGATTGTCACCACCTACAGGATAACGTTGACAAAAAAACTGGTGTTTTGGTCTCTGAGCTTTTACTTAAAAATATTGAAGAAAATTGTCTTTGAATATCACTTTTAACTCAATTAGTCAATATATCATATTGTATCTATTGAGACAGTAATAAATTCTAAAATTAGGCAAATATCCGGTTTACATAATTCCAAAAATTCTTTATATTTATTTTAGGATTGATTAAAGTAGCAATGAATAATATAGAATCTGTAGCAATTGAAAGATTTCACTCTAGGTCTCCTATAAGCTTAGACAGTTGTCAATTGAAGCGAGAGTTAGTTGGCTCTAAGGTAGTAATGGTAATTGATTGCCCATCAACTGACAAATGCCATGAACTTTGGCGCGATCGCTATCTGTTAATGCGTCGATGCTTAGACTTATGGCTAGCTCACCAAATTGTGATTAGTTATAAGGGACATCCTTACGGTCGTACTCCGATGCGACAGCCGTTGGTATAAGGGCAATTTTGGTATAGCAATCCTATTTGAACCATAAAGTTTAAGTCTCGATCGTAAGGCTTGTAAAGATCAATATTTTCAGAACTAAATTTAGGATTGCTGTATCAGTAATTAAATTAATTAATTGAATTATTACTTTTAGTTTTGAGGCAACTTCATTGAATAATTTTTTTGCTTTCCTTTCCTATTTAAAGTATCTACATTTTTCGTTACTTGTTGAATAGAATTAACTTGTTGTTTAGAGGTTAAAGTAATTTTTGAGCTATTCTTAACTATTCTCTTTATTGATTTTGCAGTATCCACAAACACTTGCGCCCTACTTTCTACTTTCAGCAATTTGAGTAATTTGTTGTAAATATTTTATACCTACCTTTTTTATTACTATAGTTAAGTTAATTGCTGCTTGGATATCTCTGACCAAAATGCCAATATGGTCTGTTAATTTTATACTTTCATTTATTAGTTTACTAATTTCTTCAGCAACTACAGAAGAATCTTTACCGTCTACTCTAGAATAAACAGTTTCTATCCAAAGCATTCAGAGCTAAGATACAACATATTTGATGTAAATGCAGATTAATTTCGGTTAACATAATGCTTGATACTGCACCCCGTCAATAGTAAATACTAAGCACTTCAAAAACTATTTTCAAAGCTGGTACTTCTGTACTTCTGTACTTCATAAACCTGGAATACGCTGTATTAGTTTGATTAGCCAGAAAAATTCTATGATCAGAAATATTACGGCGTTGCTGAATCAAGGGATGAATCTTTTGGAAGTAAATCGCATCTTTTACTTCCTCTTTCTCCAAGCATAAAATTCATTCCGCAAATATGCAACGCCGTAATATTACCAATTTAATAATTTTATTGACTTAAATTGAGAATTTGTTTAGCAATAGCTTGCACTTTTTCTTTCAAACTAGCCATAGCTGTAGATACTTTTTTCATCCTATTAGTACCTTCTTTTACTAAAGACAATACTACTTTTACTCCTGTCGCTGCTGAATTAGCATTGTGTGCTGAATCCTGACGATGAAGTAGTTATACTAATTGGAAAAAATTTGCTACAAATTCGTAGGAGTCACGCCCGTCACCGAGCCAGGAGTCAAGATTTAAAATATTTTTTCTCTTCTGTTTGTTTATACTTTTTATTATCCGTTTGATATTTTAAGCTATTGTTGTAAAGGAATGATTTCAGATATATTCTAAATAATCAAAGTCAACTTGTTAAATAAATCTATGTCAGAAATAATTCAAACAACAAAACCTATTCAAAAAATTCTGTTTGGCAGTCCAGGCACAGGCAAAAGTTACAAAGTACGCAATATAGCAACTAATTTATTAAAAATTAAATGGAATCAACAAACAAAATCATTAGAAAACACAATTAAAACAGTCTTTCATCCTGAATATACCTATTCTGATTTTGTGGGAAAATTATTACCGCAAACTACAGGTAGTTCCGTCATTTATAAATTTTATCATGGTCATTTTTTACGGGCATTAGGTTTGGCCTATAAACATTTAATTAATGATAGTAATGAAAATGTACTTTTAGTCATTGATGAGTTAAACCGCGGTAACGCTGCTGCTATATTTGGTCCGATTTTTCAATTATTAGATAGAGAAACTGATAATTGGTCAACCTATGATGTAAATTTATCAGAGTTAGAAATAGTAGGTTTATTACGGGCAATGGGATATGATACTCAAACAACTGATAAAAATATACAGGTAGATGGGAGTAACTTTGATGTCTTTTGCAACATGACAAAGATGAAGTTAGAAATGAACAATAATTATGATGGTTTACGAGTATTGGAAAATTTGAAAAAAGAAATAATTTGTTTTCCGAGAAATTTATCACTTATTGCTACGATTAATACTTCAGATGAATCTATTTATTATCTTGATAGTGCTTTTAAGCGCAGGTGGGATTGGGAATATGTAGATGTGCCTGGTTATGGAATTGAAAAAATTAAAGATATAGCTATTGAAGGTAGGGATGAGAAATGGTTTTCATTTGTGAATAAGTTGAATGATTTTATTAAGGTAAACCATCATGTGATTCGGAGAATCGAAGATAAACAAATTGGAGTTTGGTTTTTGAAGCCAGAAGAGAATCAAATCACTAAAGAGTCTATAGAAAATAAATTAATGTTTTATCTTTGGGATAGTGTATTTCCTAGAGATAGAAGACCTTTGGAAGATTTGTTATCGAAGGCTGATAGACAAAATATTAAGTTAATTACATATTCTGACTTTATTGGTTTATCTGATGATTTTATCAATGCTATTATTTCCTGTGAATGGTTGACTTTTTAACTAATTTTATTTTTTGCTGTTTTGAGAGAATCTCTAATATAGGAAAAGGCATAGGGCAAAAGGAAAGAAGTAAGATGTTAAACCAGATTAAGTATTATAAGAATTTTTATTTAGTCTGATATTTTGCCAGTCAATAGTTTTGTTGCGTATGTGGCAATAAGAGTTTTTACTTAGTCTGATATTTTTTTTTGCCAGTCAATAGTTTTATTGCGTATGTCGCAATAAGAGTTTTTACTCAGTCTGATATTTTTTTTTGCAGTCAGTCGTTTTGTTGCGTATGTGGCAATAGGAGTTTTTACTCAGTCTGATATTTTTTTTTGGGCATTGGTGAAATAAGGTATGAAATTCGGATCGGAGTAAGATTGATAGTGGTACTTAGACATTTTTTGCCAGGAAAAATGCTTTAAAGTCAGTCAAGAGTTGGGAATTACGTCGATGCCTT
>JBARXI010000915.1:0-5126 GCA_049647275.1 Microcoleaceae cyanobacterium | reverse complement strand
CGTCAGGAGCGATAAATTTCTGGAGTAAGTTACCAGTAGCCACATCAAACAGGTACGCCGAGCCATTGTCATCATCACTCAAATGGCCAATCAGGGCATAATCCCCATCTATAGCGACAGATTTATTGGTCGTCAGGAGCGGTAAAAAGCCATCAGAAGTACCTTCAGAAGCGATAAACTGCTCGAATAAGTTGGCAAGCAAATCTGGATTTCCCGGCTCATTACCCGAAGTACCATCATTAGCGATCAATTGTTGATTAAAGTCAAATGTAGCAGCCGTCGCCGGAACTGCAAAAGTAAAAATACTCAGAGCAATACCAGCACTAATGCTTTTCAGTTTTACAAGTAGACCTTTAGCTTTGAGTTTCTGCAAATACATAGGTAATATCAGGTTTTTAACTTTGTTACAACCAGTTTAACTTTAGTTAGTAAGGAACCAACAACTAAGTAGGTAGGCGTAATTAAAGATAACAATGTCTGAATCAAATGGAACGGAGTGGAAGAAAGCAATCTCAATGATTTGAACGCTACAAATACTACTGATTTGGCCCCGATAAAAAAGTGTTGGCCCAAATAGCAGCTTGAGTGCGATCGCGCAAATTTAACCTCCGAAAAATATTAGTAATATGATTTTTTACAGTCTTCTCAGAAATATAGAGAGTTTGAGCTATTTCTCGGTTATTTGACCCGGAAGCAATTAACTGTAAAATTTCTTGTTCTCTTGGTGTTAATTCTTGCCAATTTTGGGGAGGGTTAGTAACAGGAATTGAGATTTGAGAAATAACTTTTTTGCCTATACCTGGTCCTAGTTGTGTATAACCTTTATGTACAGCTTTTATTGCCTGACCTAACTCTTCTGAAGGCGTGTCTTTTAATAAATATCCTGCTGCCCCATATCTCAGTGCTTGGGTAACATATTCATCATCATCAAATGTGGTTAATATTAATACTTTCACCTCTGGAAAACGCTGATAAATTTCTTTAGTAGCGGCGACTCCATCCATTATTGGCATTCGTACATCCATTAAAACTACATCTGGCTGTAAGTTTTCTATTTGAATTATTGCAGTTTCTCCATTTTCTGCTTCTCCCACTATTTGTAAATAATTTTCCAACTTTAGTAAAGCTTTTAATCCGCGTCGGATTAAATTTTCATCATCGACTAATAAAACTTTAATCATAATTATATTGACTTTGGTTGACTTTGTACTTTGTACTCGATCTAATTGAGACACACGATATTATTTAAAGATTTTTTCCTGTGTGCTGAAAATTTCGCTAAGTAGGTAGACATAAATAATTGGTCATGTAAAATGGAAACTACTTTGGGTTTGCTGAAAAAGTCTTTTTGTAGGGGATAGGGGGTACGAGTCAGGAGGAATGTAGATTAAAGGGGAGGTAATAAAAATAATTGTTAGATATTTTTTCGCCCTTATTTGCTTAAAATCCTCACACACATTTTAAGCTGTGTTGGAGCAAAAAGCTTGCAGTGTTTCTTGCATAAAAAAGACTTTAGCCTTTATTTGTAAATGTTTTTAGAATTAATCGGTAAGCCCTACTTTAAAATCCTTGAAACAAATGAGATTGCTATCTATAGCAATCCTAAATGATTTGTAAAAAACTTAGATGTATTTATTTTGTCTTCTACCTACCACCTAATACCTAATACCTAATACCTAATACCACCAAAAATTTATAACTGAAATAGGATTGCTATATTATAATTAGGACTTACGCCAAACCTTCTATCATAAACTACAAATAGTGTAAGGTGCGTTGCAACGCACCTTACAAGTATATAGAGTTCTTGCGTAAGTCTCAATCTTGTTAAATAGACATAGCCGTGATAATAAAAAATAAAATCAATTTATCGCACAGAAATTATCAATTATTTCCCCCTACTCCTGTACGGGTGGTTTCCTCCGGAATGCTGTCGCAAACGCGAACCACCCCTACTCCCTCTTTTGGTGGAGATGTCTAATGTTAATTTATACCAATTCAGGGAAAATTAGCAATTATTTGACATCCTTTTCCCGGAGCAGTAAAAATATCCAATTTACCTCCTAATGCCATAGTACGTTCTCGCATTCCTTGTAAACCAAAGCCAGTAGTATTTTGATTTACATTGAATCCTTTGCCATTATCTTGAATAATTAAATGTAAATTTGTTGTTGTTGAAATATGAATTTCTACTGTAGTCGCTTCAGCATATTTATAGATATTAGTTAAAGCTTCTTGTACGATGCGATAAACAGCAATTTTAACTTCAGTAGGAGGAGAATAATTGAGATTTATATTGCTCCTAGGTAAAATACCAGTAGACTTATGAAAATCTGCAATTAAAGTAGCGACCGCAGATTCTAAAGATTGATTTTCCCACCAGCTAGACCGTAATGCTGCCACTGACTCACGCACTTCATTCAAAGCTTTTGAACCTAATTGTTTAGCATCGGCGAGAAATTCTATTGATTCTTCAGGTTCAGATTTTCTCAGTTTCCAAGCAGCCTCTAAACTGACATTTAAAACCGTTAAATAATGCCCTAAAGAATCATGTATTTCTCTAGCAATTCGGTTTCTTTCTTCCAAGGCTGCAATATTTTCTATTTTCAGGGAATATTTTCGGAGTTTTTCATTGGCAATTCCTAGTTGTTCGCGACTTTTCCGTTCCGACATGACTGCTTTTACTAATAGTTGCAAGCAAATTATCACTAATCCAAATAAAATTATTGAACTTAATAAAACCAGGAAAAACTTTTCTCTGGCAAATAATGGTAGTCTCGTCAGCTTTTGTAATCTTTGACATTGGATAAATATAAATAAAGAAAAAACAAATATATTAATGATAATATTTTGTTTGCCTTCAAATATAAAACAATCTCGAATCACCAAAATAATACATAGCAGAGGAGATAAATGCAGACTGCCAAGGGATGACATTAAAATAATTAAACTAATTTCTAGAGCAGTGTAAATAATTTTAATTGAACGGGATTTATGAATGGGTAAAAATAGCCCCATAATGCTAAAAACCAGGAGCAGAGAAAGATTAATCAGGGGAGGATTTGATACTTCTGTTCTATGAAAATGTCTGATTCTCTGGCGACCATATAGGGGAAACTTTAGAGTTTCACTGACAGCAATAATCCCTAACAAAATCCATTCTAAGTAGAGTAAAAAACGAATTGGATGTTTAGTTATTTTTGGGAAAATACTCGTAAATTTATTCATAATTCGAGGGAGGGATAGCTACCAAAAATTTTAGACAAAATTATAGCTATGGCTTGTAAACAATTTCAGATAAAATTATAACATTAATATATATATAGCAATCCTAAATGATTTGTGGAAAATTTAGATGTATTTATTTTGTCTTCTAAGTACCACCTAATACCTACCACCTAGCACCTACCACCACCAAAAATTTATAACTGAAATAGGATTGCTATAGCAATTTTCATACTGGTAAGGTACAAAGTTCTAGGTTTTAGGCGATAGGAAACATAAAAGAATAAAAATAAGTGTAGATTGCTAACCCGAATAATGCTATAAAGTAGTCTAAAATTAAGTTATAGTAATTGAAAAAAAAGTTGGCTATAAATTGTTAGGCTGTTGGTAGGAGTAGGGGTAATTTCCGTTTGTCATGCTCCGCAAATATGAATTCCCCCTAATCAGATTATTTGTAACATTATCTAATCAAATTGGTATTAACTGCTGAGTGCTGTAAGGACAAATTTAGTAAGCAAATTTTGTACACACAGATAAATTATTAACTCAAACCCAGCCCCTAAAAGAGTCAGAATTGCTGAATTTGATTCTCACTTGAAATTACTTAGCTAAAAATTTTGACAAAATATTCCGAAGTTATGGAAGATAAAGAAGATTCCGAAAATAAGGAAAATAAGGTACATTACCGAAACATTTATAACAGATTTTTAGGACTAAAGTCCTAGATAAATTTAGGACTTTCAGCTCAGGTTGTTTGGGAGTTATCGCCTGTAGGATAAAAACAGTAAACACCCAATAAATAAAGTTGCAAATAAATATGATGAAACGTCGTTCTTTAGCTCTATTATTTGGCATCGCTGCCACCATTCTATTTGCTAATCCTTTGAAAGTTCATGCTCATCCAGAAAATTTGAATCTGACTGGCGAACAAAAAACTCAGTGGGAAGAAATTCGGGCACAAACCAAAGCTGAAATTCAAACTATTCTCACTCCAGAACAACAGCAGCAATTTCAAACCTTAACTTCAGAAGGTAAACGCCGACGAGGTGCAATAAAGGAGTTAAATCTCTCCGATGAACAAAAAACTCAGATGCGCGAAATTATGGAGTCATCCCGGGAACAAATGGCGAATATTTTAACTGAAGAACAACTAGAGCAGTTTCGTCAACAGAGACAAATGCGACGACAAAAATAGAAGTAATATTATGTCCGGTTAATTAGTTACGATCGCGACTTATAACTAAAAAATGATGCCCGGCGACGGATTGTTGTTAAATCAATGCTCCAGAGCTAGACACATCTAAAATGGTGCGTTACGACGGATTTTTAAATTAATTAGCTACAGGGAGTAATTCTAACCGTCTAACGCACCCTACAATAATACTATTTTATCAAAAAATATAGTCATCTAAGCTTTCTTATTTCTCATAAGAAGTTACATAAGCAGTCAACCAAGTTCCCGGAGAAAAAGCCATATTAATTGCTGCTCCTTCATCCTTGTGCTGCAGGAACAATAAAACACCATCTTTTACCTGTGCTTCATCGGCCTGAACATATTGTTCTCCATTTTCAGCGATATCCTTAGTTACTCGAACATACCAATAGTAACGACCGTAATTAATCGGTTCATTATTACTCATTTAATTTTACTCCTATTTAACTACAACATACTTGCCGAATTATAAGTCTCTATGATTATTCTGTCAAGCCAAATTAACCGGATATTATATTTATAGTTATGCGGAAACATTTTCTTGAAAATTCAGATAAAAGCATCTATAGCAATCCTATTTCAGTTATAAATTTTTGGTGGTGGTAGGTGGTAGGTGTTAGGTATTAGGTGGTAGGTAGAAGACAAAATAAATACATCTAAATTTTTCACAAATCATTTAGGATTGCTA
>JBARXI010000914.1:0-6479 GCA_049647275.1 Microcoleaceae cyanobacterium | reverse complement strand
ATACTCAAGAGCGTAGCACAATCCTAAATAATAAATGTGTAGAATACTACGGGATAAATCCCGTGGCTCATGTTTCACCCAGGGGTTAAAACTGCCAGGCTCTCATCTTCGTCTTCAGCTTTTGTAGATGACATTCATAAATTAAATATACAACCAGCTCTCCCTGCTCTATTTCATTACGATTCTCTTCTAATAATTGACAGATTTCTTGATGTTTATCTTGGACCAGATGCTCATCTGGCTTCGGGTTTTTTTTTGCGTATTCTTCCAACTCATCCCCACCTCATTCAAAAGGCTGTAGTAACTTTTTTTTTGAACGGAACTTCACTTGATAATAAGCTTTTATAGTGTTTCCAAATGAGATGTAAACCTCAGAGTTCTTTTTTTTATTTTCAAATAAAACTCCGTATCTCTTTTTTCTATTAACCTTTTTCCTCTTGCCTTTTGGTTTTTCCAAAAATAAGTGTGTTGACAACCAAGATAAAAACGCTATATATAATTCTCTAATTCATCTAGTTTGGTCTATTTTTTGTTTTTTAACCACTCAATAATTCTCTAGCGATCGCACTCAGATAGATATGCTGTTGAACCTTGATGTTTAAGTTTCAGCCCTTCAATACTTTCCCAGACATAGCAGGCTTTCCATTTACTGATCGAGGCAGCAGACACTTCTAAAATTTCTTGAATTCTTATAGGTTTTAAACCTTTGAGTAGCAGTAATAATTAGGGAAGCAAGAAGAAGGAAAATTTTCAGCAACTGCTTATTAAAAGTAATCCAGGTTCAAGACAACTAAAGAAGGCATTAGTAATACAAGTCTCCTGCTCTCCTCAGCAGTTATATCATGTCCGGATAAGAGCGTGATAAAAAAACTTTCTTCTCCTCTTTCCCTTCTTCCCTTCTTCCCTTCTTCTGTCCTGACTCCTGACTCGTTATTTATAACTATTCAACCGGACATGATATTACACAAAATTATAGCGGTTTTCACATAGATAGACCACAGTGGCCAAAGTATTTTTCCTCTCTGCTCTGTTACCGAAAATAATTTTGTAGTCTGCTTAAATCAAAAGCGCTGTAATTACACATTTTCCAAAATAGAGACCTTTTGACTGCAAAGGTTATAGAAAATTAGAGT
The DNA here is from genome assembly GCA_049647275.1 of Microcoleaceae cyanobacterium. GTDB lineage: Bacteria > Cyanobacteriota > Cyanobacteriia > Cyanobacteriales > Microcoleaceae > JASJEE01. The sequence continues at coordinate 5,346 of JBARXI010000914.1, read as the reverse complement.
CGGTAATCAATTCTGTGTAGGTGCTTACTATCTAAATGATAAGTCTACAACCGGATATGATATAAAATATTGAGTGTGGGATTTAGATTGACCAGTTGTAGAGAAAGAAAAGAAAAAAATAACCCAAGCAATCCTCTTTAAATCCTGAGTTTTTAGTGGTGGTATGTGGTAGTTCAACAATTATTAATTATTTAGTGATAGGTATAATGCGCAAAAAAATATACCAAAATATATCACAAGCACTACAAGTCGTGCAATATTTAGCCTCTAAAAACAGCAATAAATAAAATCAATTTAAAATCAACTTAAAACACACAATAAATGAGAATTTTAATTGTAGAAGATGATAAATATATAGCAGAAGCTTTAGCTGAGACATTGACAGAACAACTTTTCGTAGTTGATGTAGCTACAGATGGTTTAGCTGGTTGGCAACAGGCTCAAATTTTTGATTATGATTTAATTTTATTGGATGTAATGCTGCCAAAGTTAGATGGTATTACTTTATGTCGGCAGTTACGTAATAGCAAAAAAAACAGCCTTATTTTACTTTTGACAGCTCGCGATTGTAGTCAAGATAAAGTAAAAGGTTTAGATGCAGGAGCAGATGATTATGTAGTTAAACCCTTTGATATGGAAGAACTTTTTGCTAGAATTAGAGCGCTATTAAGGCGAGGAAATAAGTCAGCTTCTCTGATTAAAGAATGGGGTGATTTATGTTTAAATCCTAATACTTGTGAAGTTAGTTATAGTAGCAAACAGTTAAATCTTACTCCTAAAGAGTATGGGATGCTGAATCTGTTTATGCACAATAACCAAAGAGTATTTAGTTGTAGTGCTATTTTAGATAAACTTTGGAATTTAGAAGACATACCGACAGAAGATACTGTTAGAGCCCATATTAAAGGTTTACGCCAAAAATTAAAAGCAGTAGGAGCGCCTACAGATTTAATTGAAACTATTTATGGTTTAGGCTATCGGCTGAAACAAGAAGACCAGAATTCATCAGCAAAAAAAAGTAAAAAACATAATAAAAATAAACCCAAAGAATCTGACTCTACTAAACAAAAACTACACCATTCAATAGCTAGAATTTGGGAGAGATTTCAGGGTAGTATTGGCGAGCGAATTAATGTATTAGAACAAGCAGCTAGAGCCGGAAAAAATTGTAAATTAGACAGATATTTACAACAGCAAGCCCAACAAGAAGCGCATAAATTAGCAGGTTCTATGGGTACATTTGGTTTTGGTTATGCTTCAGAGTTAGCTAAAGAAATAGAAATTTTATTGACAGCAGAAATACCTCTTAATTCCGAGCAAGTGTTACATTTGTGTAACCTAGTAATTAGACTGCGTAGCGAAGTCGATCTAGATAATATCACAGCAAATAAACAAGAGAAAAATCAGCAGATACAATCTATCAATATACCTTTGGCATCTGACCTTGTTTCTCCAGGTCAAACAGATAACTTTTCCCAAGAATGTCAGTTACTGGTAATTCTAGAAAAAGATAGTTTATTGGAACAACAATTAGTAAAAGAAGCTGAAATTAAAAATGTGCAATGTATCATTGCCAAAAATTCCACCTTGCTAACAAATATAGCTACCAATATTAATGAGAATTTATACTTTAATGGCGAAGATTTTTCATTATCTCCCAATATCGTGCTAGTTGACCTCGATATTATTTCAAATCCAGAGAAAATACTGACAAAATGTGCTAGTCAAATCCCTTTTTTACCTGTAGTTGTACTTAATACTAAGGGTGACTTAAGCGAGCGAATCAAGATTGCTAAATTGGGAGCAGCAGCATATCTACAAAAGCCATTACCACCAGATCGAGTCATAGATGTGGTACTGGATGTTTGGCGACAGAATTATACCCCGGCAACTGTTATGATTGTAAATAATGATAACCAGATATTAGAGACCTTAAAAGATTTGCTAAAGCAGTGGGGAATTAAAACTTTCACCCTGAATGATGAGCGAAATTTATGGGAAACCTTAGAAAATACAGTTCCTGATTTGTTAATCCTAGACACAGAAATGTCACATTTTAATGGTATAGATTTGTGTCAAGTAATTCGGAATGATCCTAATTGGAGTTGGCTTCCTATTGTTTTTCTAGTAGCTCATAATAACAATGAACTTCATCATCAAGTATTTGCTGCTGGTGCTGATGATTATATTAGTAAACCTTTTAGAGATTCTGAGTTAGTTATTCGTATTCTTAATCGAATTAAACGTTCTTTAAATATTCGTTTTTTTGGGCAAGGAGTCAAGAAAAATGGTCAAAGATAGCACCAGAAAGAAAACCGATTTAATCTTATCCCTCAAAGCTGTCAATGCTAACTTAACAACAGAAATTAGAGAAGCTAAAAAAATTGAGAAAAATCTAAGAGAGTTAGTAGAAATATACAAAAAAAATTCTCTACAACTCCAGACTTTGATTAATGCTATGCCCGATATAGTTTGTTTTAAAGATGGTACAGGGAGATGGCTAGAAGCAAATAAGTCAATGCTAGAGTTATTTGAATTAGAAAAAGTAGACTATCGCGGCAAGTCAGACATTCAACTAGCTGAAACCAATAGTTATTATCGAGAAGCATTTTTAAATTGCGATAAAAGTGACAAAGAAGCTTGGAAAAAAAGAATTTTATCCCGCGGTGAAGAAATAATTATTAAACCAGATGGAAACCAGAAGATTTATGATGTGATAAAAGTGCCGTTATTTTATGAAGATGGACAGCGTAATGGCATAGTAGTTTTAGGTCGTGACATTACAGAGCATAAGCAAGGAGAAACAGCTCGTATAAGATTAGCTGCAATAGTAGAATCTTCCAATGATGGAATAATTGGCAGTACCTTAGAAGGAATAATTCATAGTTGGAATACTGGAGCTGAGGAGATTTATGGTTACTCTATTTCTGAAGTAAAAAATCGCTGTCTTTCGATTTTAGCTATGGTAGAACGACCAAATGAAATACCACAGATTTTAGCCAATATTGCCGCGGGAGTCAGTATCGATCATTATGAAACTATGCATATTAGAAAAGATGGTAAACAGATAAATGTAGCTTTAACTATATCTCCAATTAAAGATACTCAAGGCAATATTATTGGGGTATCAACTATTGCTCGTGACATTAGCGAACAGCAAGCTGCAATTCATGAACACAAACAAGTAGAAAAATCTTTTGAGCAGCTTCGTTATCAACATCAATTAATATTAGACTCAGCCGGAGAAGGAATTTGTGGATTAGATATTCAGGGAAGAATTACTTTTGTAAATCCAGCTGCGGCTAGAATGACTGGCTATGAAATTAAAGAACTTGTAAATAGTCATTGGAATTTAATCACTGCCAGAGGCAAAAGATATGAAAAAAATCAAATTCTACCTAGTAATATATCTGAATTAATAGACAATCAAAATCATAATTATTGTCAAGTCAAAACCACCTTAAAAGATGGAATAGTTTGTCATGTTACCGATGAAGTTTTTTGGCGACAAGATGGCTCTTGTTTTCCAGTAGAGTATCTAAGTACACCAATTCGAGAACAGGAGAAAATTATTGGTGCAGTGGTCACATTTAAAGATATAACTGAGCGCCTGGCGATCGAACAGATGAAAGATGAATTTATTTCTGTAGTTAGTCATGAATTACGCACCCCTCTAGCTTCAATTCATGGAGCTTTGGGTTTACTAACAAGTGGTCTACTAAATCAAAAAGCAGATCGAAGTAAACAAATGCTTGATATCGCCGTATCTAATACTGACCGTCTGGTGCGATTAATTAACGATATTTTGGACTTAGAGCGTCTCCATTCTAACCAAGTTACATTGCTTAAACAAACTTGCAATATTGCTGATTTAATGGTAAAAGCGACGACCGAAATGCAACCCATTGCGGAAAAAGCAGGTGTGAGTTTATCAGTTATTCCAGTAGATGCTACCTTGTGGGGAAGCCCCGACAGATTAATTCAGACCTTAACTAACTTACTAAGTAATGCTATCAAATACTCCCCAAAAGGAACAACTGTATCGTTAACGGCTAGCAAACAACTAGACAGCAACGAAATAGTTGAATTAGATAAGTTAACTCCTCCAACCTGTAGTCATAATCATAGCGATCTGGTTTTGATTGCAGTCAAAGATCAAGGCCGAGGCATACCTGTCGATAAACTAGAAAGTATTTTTGGTCGTTTTCAACAGGTTGACGCTTCTGACTCTCGCCAGAAGGGAGGAACTGGTTTAGGTTTAGCGATTTGTCGCAGTATTATACAACAACATGGGGGGCAAATATGGGCAGAAAGTACTTTAGGTAAGGGGAGCACTTTTTTTATAGCTTTACACATTTTTCAAGAATAAACAGCCTAAAATAAATGTATAAAAATTAACATTTTTTTTGATTACGCCCAATGACAAATAAAATATGACAAATAAAATAATTTTACTAGTAGACGATGAGGAGGATATTCGGGAAGTAGCCCAACTCAGCCTAGAGATGGTAGGAGGTTGGCAAGTAATTACAGGTAGTTCCGGCACTGAAGCTATTGCCAAAGCAGAAGCAGAAAAACCCGATGTTATTCTGTTGGATGTAATGATGCCCGATCTAGATGGATTTGCTACTTTTAAACGGCTACAAAGCAATAAAGCCACTCAACAAATCCCAGTAATTTTCCTGACAGCTAAAGTTACTTGCGAGGATAAACGTCGGTTTTTTGAGTTGGGAGTCCATGGAGTAATTAGCAAGCCATTCGATCCGATGTCTTTGGCTACCCAAGTAGAAACCAGCTTGGGTAGGTTATAAACTACCTGAGCCTGACCCTAATTCGGTAAAGCGCGTTCTGCATCGATCGGGTTTCTCTGGCAGGGCTGCGCTCTTTGTGTCTCGATTCGGATTCTTTTTTTTACTTTCCTTATAGAACCCATTTTATATCTATATCTATATCTATAGTAATAATAATTATCATAGTTAAGTCTTCTCGCGCATCAATTTTGAGGAAAAATCTGCGTATTTTGTGGAATTTTTCCCTCTTCCCCTCTTCCCCTCTTCCCCTCTTCCCCTCTTCCCCTCTTATCTCCTGTCTCCAGACTCGGTGACTCCTAACTAAAAAAACGAAAGTATTGACAAAGATACCAAATGGGTTCTATAGATGAATCTTCATAGATGAATCTACTTGCTCTCAAGCATATATATATCTAAGTTAAGTAGGTTGGCATCAATATTTATTGTTGAGACAAAGCAGAATTCCGCTATAGAGAAGATAGAGAAGATAGAGAAGATAGAGAAGATAGAGAAGATAGAGAAGATAGAGAAGATAGAGAAGATAGAGAAGATAGAG
>JBARXI010000913.1:0-20476 GCA_049647275.1 Microcoleaceae cyanobacterium | reverse complement strand
AAACTGATTAAGTTTTTGGAATAGGGTGAAAAAGCCGTAGGAATCTCCAAGCTGATTTCTGGGGTCAGATGGCCACGGAGGGCAAAACGACCAAACCAAAAACTTAACTCTTACCCATCCCCCCTCGAAATAACAAAAATAGCCTTCAGTAAGTAGCATTCACCTGTAGGGTGGGCAAATACTAACTTATAAAGATTAACGGTAAACTTTTTGAGATTTGTCCACCGAAACCTTTTTTAATTTAAAATAAAATAATTGGATTAATAAATGTATTTAGAATCCTAAAACCATGACAACTATCACCATCAACTTTAACAATATTCTCAAACTTAACGACGACCAATTCTATCAATTATGCCGAGATAATCCCGATATTAAATTTGAACGTAACATCAGAGGAGAAATAACAATAATGCCACCCACTGGAGGAGAAACAGGAGAATATAATGCCTCTCTTATTGCCGATTTTGTAATATGGAATCGTCAAACAAAACTAGGAAAAGTTTTTGATTCCTCCACCTGTTTTAAACTTCCCAATAATTCCAATCGTTCTCCCGATGTATCATGGATTAAATTAGAAAGATGGAATCAACTAACCCCCCAACAGAGAGAAAAATTTCCTCCCATAGCGCCAGACTTTGTATTAGAATTAATGTCACCATCTGATACTTTAAAGGATGTGCAAAAAAAGATGGAGGAATATATGGATGGAGGAGTAAAATTGGCTTGGCTAATTGATAGAAAAAATCGTCGCGTTCAAATCTATAGGCAAGCAAAAGAAGTAGAAATATTAGACTCTCCCATAAATTTGTCAGGGGAAGATGTATTGCCTGGTTTTGTGTTAGATATTTAGTGTAGGGTAGGTGAAGCAGAAATAATTATACAAAATAATGCAATTATATTTCTATCCTCAAGAAACAAAATTTATGTTTTAATACTTGTGATGTGAGGAAGATATGAATGCTTAATAAAATCAGTTTATCACTAAATTTAAAAGTAAATTAAACATGGGAATATTTTTAGTTAGGTCATCTGTGACACCTTTTGACAAAAATCAGCAGGAAAAATTAATTAAGTCAGGCAAACAGACAATTCACATACAATCTCAGTCCGATATTTCCTACTTTTTAGCTAATCAAAAAATTGCCTTATTTAATTTTGCTACAGATAATTATTTCTACTCGACAAAAGACCAAATATATGTGAATCAATCAGAGAATAAAATTATCTCAGTCACTATAATTCAAGGCTATTGTTGGTCATCCACAGGAACAGATAGTACGGGCAAAATATTAACAGCTTTTGATATTTACTTACTCCTATCAAAAAATAACTTTGATTCAGAGAAAATTAGAGATTTAGTAGCTGGAGAATATGCAATTATCCACGCTTCAGATGATGGTAATGTAATTGCCTTTAACGACAGATTAAGTATCGAACATATTTACTATTCAAAAAATAAGAATATCTCCTCAATAACCAACCGCATAGCATTATTACCTCACATTGATGACCAGTATGAATATAACTTAGAAGCTATGCTTGCCTTACCAGTAGTTGGGTATATGCTTGGAGAAGATACTTACATCAAAGGAATTTCTCGACTCGCACAAGGAGCTGTAATTAAACTGCACAATGGTGAGCTAAAAGTTAATGAAAATAAAGATTGGATTTATCAAAATGCTCCTAGTAAAAGCGATGTTCAAAATCCAGAAGTTTTTAACAGTATTGTCGAGCAAGGTATTAATGAATGTTTAGCTAATATCAAAGCCATATTTAGTAGTGCAGATAATATTCCACTAGCACTCACCGGAGGAAAAGATAGTCGATTAATTTTAGCCTTAGCCTTACAAGCAGGTTTAAGAGATAAACTACGTTTATTTACTAATGGAATTGAAGAACATCCAGATGTAATTGTAGCTAAAAAATTAGCTAATCATTTAAAAATTCCTCACACTACAAATAAACCAGGTAGGTTTAGAGACCCCACTTTAGCAACACAAGAATTACTCAAAAGATTGGCGACTCATGTATTTCAAAATGATGGAATGTTTGGTGCATGGGATATGAAAGCAGGAAAACAATGTGCGAAAGGTTTAGTGCTAGCTGGTTTTATTGGAGAAGTATTTAAAGGCTACCTGAAAAAGCCTTTTAATTATCCAACAATGCCTAATCCCGAACAGATGATTTCCGCTCATGGTCCCTTCGATCCTTTAGGAATATTAAAAGAGGATGTTCGGAGAAAAATTTCCACAAAAGTTCTCAACAGAATGGAAAATTATTTAGGGTTAGGCTCAGAATTTAATGATATTCCAGACCTTTACTATATAAAAGAACGTATTCCTAATTGGTTAGGAACAGCTAGGAGAAAAGACGCTGATAGTAATCAAGTAGTAATGCCAATTAATTCTACAGGTTTAATTAGATTAGCCTTCGCTCTTAATGCTCCTCAAAGACAACAAGAATTAATACATTTTGCCATGCTACGTCACCTCGAACCTAGTTTATTAGAGATACCATTTGCTCAACAAACTTGGCACAGAGGTTTAACCGCTTATGGAGCTTCAAACTCAATATTTAAAGACCCAATTCCTGCTCCTAAAAATTTACCACAACATGGAAGTTGGCAACATACAATTAATAAAAATCCCAAGTTTAGAACTGCCATTTTTGAGATTTTAGCCGACCATACAGAATCTCCTTTATGGGAATTAATAGACCGACAAAAAACACTAAATACAATGAAAACAGTGGGATTTAATATGCCACAAATGATTAGTGCTTTTGGTCTGATGACAATTTTCTTTAAAGTTCACAATATCCAGATTCCTCAAAAAGCTTTATTCCCTAATAGTTCAGGATTTAAAACAGAAGATAGTGTGATTATTAAAGACGTTACATCAGGACAATTATTTGATTTTAATCAAGACAAAAAAAATCGGCTGACTGAAAAATTTGATAGTAGTATAAAGCCAATAATAGTTGCTAGAAAAGCAATGGCATTGATACCAGGAGGAGAAAATACAGGAGAATTATCCTTTGAAGGATTTGTTGATTCTGAAAATAGTAATTTTATCCCTGGTTGGGTATGGTGTCTAGATTTTCCTTTTATGCAATTAACTGTTGAAGTGCTTGAGAATGGCAGGATTATTGATAGAATAGTTGCTGACCAATTTCGAGGAGATTTGAAAAAGGCAGGCAAAGGAAATGGAAATCATGCTTTCCGCTATGATAGTAAAGGTAAGCCAATTGAAAGTCTCATATTTAGGGTAATGGATACTGCTTTTGAATTGAAGAAGTCAGGACGGAAAAAGTAAGAGTTAGGCGATCGCTTTTAAGCAAAATTAAATCTAAATATAGCTGTATTAATCAAAGTTTTGCTAATTCTTTTTTTGTACTGATGTTGTCATTGCGAGGCGGTTGTGAAACTAGTTAACCTCCTGGGGAAGCTATTAAGTCAGCCGAAGCAATCTTGCAGCTTGACTAATGGGCGAAAGATTGCCACGGGGGGCAGCGTTACGGGAAAACCAAAATAATTGCTCTTTGTGCCCCCCTCGCAATGACAGCAATAGGCGAGTTAGCTAGTTTAAAATTTACTTTATGAATCAGCTCTTAATCAAGAAAAATCTATGAATCTATCAACCAAAAATAATACTTCCCGTAATAACCCGAATCATCCCAACGGCATTAAAAAAGTCCAGGTAGGTTGTGGCCCCCATAATATTATGTCCGACTGGTGGAATGTGGATATTCGTCCTTTTCCTGGTATCGACCAAGTGATGGATGTAACCAAACCTTGGCCTTTTAACGGTCTGGAATATGTATATGGGGAACATTTTCTCGAACATTTAAGTCTAGAAGGAGCGATCGCTTTCCTCAATAATGTTTGGAAAAGTCTTAAACCTGATGGGGTAATTCGACTTTCTACTCCATCTCTAGAGTGGGTACTTTCCACTCATTTTAATTTGTCAGAAACTAATCCACAAAAACGTATTGATTCTACTTTTTCGATGAATCGCGCCTTTCACGGCTGGGGTCATCAGTTTCTTTATTCAAAGGATTTTTTGCAATCTTTACTTGATAATTTAGGATGGCAAAAGGTGGTGTTTTGTGAATATGGAAAGAGCGAGCATTTAAGCTTGAAAGGTATTGAGCGTCATGGTAATTATCGGCTAGATAATGGATATCCTAATGTTTGGATTGTTGAAGCTACGCGGGGAGAAAGTCGTTCAGAATCTAGTGTTTTGTCTTATCAAAAATTACTGGATAAATCGTATGTCAGTTATATTAGGTCTGGTCATTAATTAATATTTAACCCAGCTTTTACTCAGTTTAATTACTCTCATTTTTTGTGATTAATATTTAGCTAAATTAGATATGTCAAAGCAAATACCAGCACCCCATCTCCAAAAAGTTAGATTAGAATTAGAAAGTTATTCTCAATCTTTACAGAACTATCGAAACTCTTTACAACAAATAGAGGCAAAATTAAAAAAATTATCACATTTTCCAATTCAGGAAACTCAGGCTCTAGAAACATCCAGAAATAAAAAATTAGTTCATTGTGTACTATTAACCTTTTATTTTAATGAAATATTAGAAAGGTGCTTAGAGGGGTTGTTACCAGGAAAAGATAGAATAGATGTCAGTGTAATAGAAAATAGTAGTGTTAATTCTGATGCTATTAGAAAAATTGTTGATTTATATAAGGATAAAGGTTTAGTTAAAAATCATTTTATTTTTGAGGAAAATATAGGTACTAATGCTTTTGAAATTGCTTTCGACAGTAATTTATTAGATTTAGATTATGAGTATATCACTGTTACTGATGGAGATTTAATTCCAGATAAAGGTTGGTTAGATGAACAATTAAAAATACTAAATCAATGTTCAGAGGTATTTTCTGTTAGCTCAGATCTTTACTATCATAATGCTCCTCATCGACTGAGATCAGAAATAATGAAGATAGGTATTAAATCAGAAAATGAAATTTACAATGAAAGGTTAGCCGGATGGTGGTTGAAAACTTTTAGGATAAAAGATTGGAAAGATTTTCTTGCTTTTAGGAAAAAACACAAAATTTTCTTTCACGATCGCTCTGCTTATGATTATGCAAAATTCTACAAAGATAAAAAATCAGTGCTTACCATAAATTCAAAGTCATATCATTTAACCTGGGATTATGCTAATGCAGAATATCTTCAACTTAAAAAATCTTTGGGAGAAGTAAGTAAACATTCATGGTATCAAAATCAATATTCTGGATTTGCATTAATTAAAGAAAACAACGAGGAGTTGTACTTTTCAGCACCTCCAGAAGTGGCACATCAAAAACTATCTGTTAAGTTAAAAACAACTCTCTAGTCAAAACTCAAAACTTTAAACTTCTTTCTAAAGAGAAGTGAATACTAAGATTGTTCTAGAGATTTTTTGATATTTTGAATCTTAGATTTCATTTTTTCTAGCTTGTTTCGTGCCGATTCTGTTGGAGTTGCCAAGTTAGAATTAGCTGGAACTAATGGTGGTTCAGTTTTAAATTCAGGTTTAGTAACTTTTGGCAAAGGAGATAGTTTTTCCTCACCAGTAAGACTATAACCAAATTCTTGTAAAGCTTCTTGGCAAACTTCAGTACATAAATCTTGTAGAGACGGTTCTAAGTCATTTCGCCAACGTCTAATAGATTCTTGAGGCTTAGCAGAAGTACGATGTCTTTTTAACTGCTTTGTATCTTCAGATGCTATTTCTAAAATTTTAGAAATAGTTGAACTACTATTATCTAAATGCAAATATTCAAAGATAGAGTGCAAAGTTTTTTCGGGAGCTAAAATTAAATCTTCGTAGCGTACTAGATGTGCCTGTTGTTTTCTTTCTTTCCATAATTGAAGTATATGAAAAGCGGCAGATTTAACTCCTTTTTGAATATATTCGCGATCGCTTTTAAAACGTTGACGGCCAAAGTCAACATATCCTCTCTTGCTGTTAAAAGCTGCCACTGAGCAAGCCATATCACGAAAGTCACGGACTAGGATAATTTCTCTTGCTTGAGGATAAAGTTCAAGTAATAGTGTTCTATTTAATTTCAGAAGAAACTTTTCTACAAAGTAAAAGTTATAGCTACTATCCAAGGGTGGAGTCAATACTTTGCCTTGCCGAATAGCTATATTTTCATAGAATCTATCTATATTTTGACGACAAAAATCAGCTATATTTTCTATATAGTCTAGTCCTAGCCAAGAAGAATCTAAACAACTATTAATATTGTAATTATTATAGGGATTTGGCCCTGTCCAACGAAACTCGTCATAAAAGTAGGTAGGAGAGAAGTCTACTGGGTTACTTGGCTGGGAAAGAGCTGCAAACATTTGCATCCAATATTGGGATGCTCGAATTTCATAGGGGTGAATTTGACTTGTAACAATTGTTGGATGTTGGGAAAGTAACCGCATGATCCAAGTGGTTCCTGATCGCCCTGAAGATGTCACCAATAAAGGTTGCAACTTAGATTGATAGTTTGAGTTTAGTAGCTGACGACGATATTTGATAACTCCAATTGAGACAGTGCTTTGATTTTCAAATACTGCTCGTATACTTAGCTCACCCTCTAGTGGTAATCCAATTACCCCCACTTCTATTTGATAACCACAATTTGTAGCTCCAGAAACTTGTGGATAAAGTTTAGCTACACCAGGACGATTTATAATAGCAGTAGCCTTGCGTAGAAGTCTACCTTCACTAAGCAATTGAACTTCTACAACTTTAGAGTGTTTACCTAGTACCCAACCTGAAACGTAAATTGCATAGGTATTAGTTTTGCTTCCTTTTTTAGGTTGGTCTATAGCAAAACCCCATAATGCTTGTTTATCAACTTTGGCGCGATGGATATCTAAAATTTTAACTATAGCGTTTTCATTCATATGTTTTGATTATTTATTAATAAGATAACAAAATGTATATCCACAGTTTAAATTTTTACTGTAGTACAACTGGCTTCAATATTCATTTTAAACCTCAGTTATTTATACCATATAATTAATTTAGCTATATCAAATAGGGTAGTATCGGATAAGTACAGAAACCGGTTTTGTGGGATATCTAAGACAAATCCGGTTTCTTATCAGTCTCCAAAGCTAGCGGATTTGATATTATTTACCAATTATAAATTAACTTTTAAAACATTCTCTTTTTTAGTAAAATTCCTAATTATACCATCCCTGAAAAACTGGTTGAATTTGCTACTTCTTAAATTTGCTAAATAATTGATATATTAATCCTTTGCATTGATTCAGGTATTTAGAATGGATGAATAGTAAATTATATTGCATTAAGCGCTCAAAATCTCTAGTAACAGGAATAAAATCATTTAAAATAAGTTCATTAATTATTTTGTCTGCTAGTGCCGAACTATTCCAGTATTGAAGTTCTTCTACTTCTAGTAGAATTAATGAAGTTTGAGCTAGGCAATTTTTAGCACCTTCAATAACTTGCAATACTGCTCCTTCAACATCAATCCATAGTGCTAAATTTTGATTTTTATCTAATACGATATTATTATTTAAACAAAAATCATCAAGTTTAGTGCAATCTACTCTTGTCACTTGATATTGACAATCTGTTGTTTCTCTCGTCATTAATGAAGCAATTCCTATATTTTTAGGCAGTTGATTTCCATCAAGCTCGGTTGGAATATGAAAATCAGCCACTCCATTATAATTAGTCACTGCCAAATATCTGTAATCGATAGATAGTTGCCTAAACTCTTCCCTATCTTTAAAAGTTTCGTAATTGTTGATATTGCCTTCAAAAGCATAACAGTTTACTGTAGGAACTGCTTTCTTGAATGCAATACTAGCACTACCATCACGAGAGCCAATATCAAAAAAATAATCTGGTTTTAAAAGTTTTGCAGTATCTAAAAAAAATTCTACAAGCATCTTATTTGATAACACCCTATGCTTTTTATTTGAAATATCAAAATGGACAGACAATTGACTTAATGAAGTATTGACTATTTGAGATACAATCCACCTTAATTGTTCTATTTCTGTTTTGAGACTAATGTTTGCTTGATATATTTCCTGAATTTGTTTTTCGTAAGTTTTGCTCAGATTACTGTAAGTATTAAATTGATTATTTTCTAGTTTATTCTTGAGGAAATCAGCTTTCTGATAAGCTTGCTCGGCTTCCTGTATTTGACCCTTTATTTTTAGAGCATCTCCTAACTTATAATAAGCCCAGTGAAAGTTAGGATTTAATTGAATTGAGGTCTGGTAAGCTTCAATCGCTTCATCTAATTTACCTTGACGTAAATATTCATTTCCTCTTTTTATATAACTCATTTAATTTTAAGATTTAAAAGGCTTACAAAATTAATTTTATCAACTCTTATCTTGGGAATATATTCTAAAATTTACCAAGGTCATGTCTAATTCTGGTAAAGATATTTTCGTATGACTCTCTTTTGAATAATGTACTTTGTAGCTCTATAAAATCAGAATATTCTAACCTACTGATAGTTTCCAAGTTATTCCATTTCGGCTCAAAATCTGTTCTCGGTTGATGCCATACTACTGTTTGTCCGTGATGGGGAAAAGTAGCGAAACTATATTGAGGAAAAAAATCATGAATAGCCGCAACTACCTTAAACACATCCCCCATCCAACTGCCATCTTTTTCACCAGAAAATTTCTGAATCTGTCGGCAACGATTTAGAGATGCTTGTGCTTGAGCATAACTTCCCGGACAAGTATCATCAATTAACCAAATAGTTTTTGAATGTCCGCAAGCAACAGAAGCGCAAAAGTCTCGAAAAATTTGTTCAAAAGTATGGAGACCATCTAAGTAAATTAAATCGAATGGCTTAAATTTTTCGGTATAACTTCTGAAAAATTCATCGCTGGAAACTTCAAGGAAAACTACTTTTTCAGTAGCATATTTATTTTTATTTAATCTGAACTGTGGATCGACAGCAACTTTATTGGTAATATTTACTGCATTAAAAGTTATACCTTTTGAAACTCCTATTTCTAAATATCTAGATGATTGATTAATACTAGCAAGTTTGTTAAGGCGATCGCTTCTACTTATGGTTGGTATACTCTCAGAAACTTGAGCGGTTAAGTTAGCTTGAATTGTACTACGAATTTGTAAATACTTTTCTACAACACTTGCACGATGAACAGAATCCTGACTAGGTAATAAATCATAAACTATGTCTACATAGGTCATAAAATCATGCTTTTCTTCAGCTAAAAACTTATTTTCATCCCAGTCCTTTAGTAAGCAAAAATTATGCTTTCTGAGTGATTCAATAATTTGGTATGGATGTTTACTTATGGGGATATTTTTAATTCCTTTTCTCTCCCAATCGCCTAAAGGTAGAATCTCGTCAAGATTTCCAGCAACAATATAATTGCGACACTTAGTTTGTAGATGCGGATAAAAAGGTTGGTTACTTATTTTCCTGGGAATACAGGCAATTTCAGCTTCTAAATAATTTATTAATTCTAGGGAGTAGATAGCACTTCCTTCACTAAAAATAATTTTTTTCGCATTTATTAGATAAGCTAGTTGTTCGAGCAAATCGTAATTTTCTGGCTTTAAAGAAATATAACCCTCATTAACCAATAAAGTCTCAAGATATTTATCCCCAGCTAAAGAGCCACCAAAACGAAGATGATTTCTTCCCAAAAACAGCTTCTCTGGTTTATCTTTTCCTCGGTCAGAAGTCTGTTCTAAAATTCTTTGCTGTAGCCTTTCTAAATAAGAGCGATACCATTTCTTAGGTCCTAATGTTAACTCGCTACCTGCTTCTGGGATTACCAAATTTTCAAAAGTACAATCATTTGTGACCCAAATACACTTAGTCAGGGGTATTTTTAGAATCTCTAAAGCTTGAATAAACCATTGAGGAGGATTATATTTTTTAGTACGTTTATGATTTTGTCGTAGTGATACAGCAAAGACAATGCCATCGTGAATATTGGTATCGAATGCCCAAAGACGATGAATACTTTCAGTTAAGGCGTGTCCAAAGTGTGCATGAAAAGGACCTCCATAAATATATGTGCCATGATAAGTTTTTGAACTATCTATCTGGCGATCGCCACTGTTATAGCTGCCAATATTTTGGTCCATGTATACTATTTTTTCCTTTTGATTACCACGGCGTCGATGACGGAATATTTCAGGCATATCATCAGGAAAAATAACACCTCCAATCCACTTACCACCTTGAATCAAAATAGGTTTGACAATAGCATTCTGTATCTTAAATAATCGATTCTCTTCATCCGATTGCTCTAACAGTTGCTCCGTTTTCCCCACCTCGGACTTTTTTTTATGTGTATTTTCAACTTCCCTCTTTGACTCATTCTGCTGTTGCTGCAATTGCGATTGAGATTCTTCTAATACCTCTATGCTCTGCTCCATCTGAGACTGATATTCTTCCAATACCCCCATCGTCTCACTTAACTGCGACTGCGACTCCTCCAATAACTCCTGTGTCTCCCGCAACTGAGACTTAGTTTCCTCCAACTCCTTCTGTACTTCCGACTCTGACCCCGACTGCTGTTGCTCTTGTTTCTCTTTCACTTGAGCTTGCTGAAACTGCGACTGAGATTTCTCCAAAACCTCCATCGTCTGCTCAAGTTGCGACTGATACTCCTCCAATAATTCCTCCGTCTCCCGCAACTGAGACTTAGTTTCCTCTAACTCTTTCTGCACTGCCACATCTGACCCCGACTGCTTCTGCGCTAACTCTGCCTTAACCTGCTCCAACTCTTCCTGCTTCTGCTGCAATTTCCCTTGCGACTCTTCCAAAGTCCCCATCGTCTTTTCCATTTGAGACTGATACTGCTCCAATACCCCCATCGTCTCACCTAACTGCGACTGCGACTCCTCTAATAACTGCTCAGTCTCCTGCAACTTGGACTTAGTTTCCTCCAACTCCTGCTTAATTTCCCCGTCAGACTCTGACTGTTTTTGTTCCCCTTTTTCCTTAAGTTGATATAACTCAAAGTGGGTTTGCTCCAACTCTCCCAATACCTCATCTAACTGAGATTGCGTCCGCTCTAACTCTTCTCTCACATCATGCAACTCGGACTTAGTTTTGTCCAACTCTTGCTGAGTTTGTTGCCACTTAGCCTGAGTTTCTTCTAGTTCTTTTTCTGTTATTGTTGTCATTAATTTATGTCTCCTCAATTTCTTCAAATATTCCCAAGGTCTTGACAAAATCAAAATCTAAAAATTAGTTTACTATACCGAATAACTGACTTTATCCTACATCCAATTGTTCCAAATATTCCTGAATTTTTTTAAAAAAAGTACGCATTCGATCTAACTCAGCCTGAATTTCCTTTAACTGAATAGGCAATTTATGCTCTTCTATTTGTACATTTTCTTCTAACTCCCGATCGAGCAAATGCAACTCATATCCCACTCTCCCCATCAAAATTGTACTTTGATCTGATAACACAGCTTGTAACAATAACTCATCGGTTTCTGACAACCCTAATAAATCCATCATTGCCACAAAACCACTATTTTTAGGCTCCGGCACATTAGCGTAAAGTTTACCCACATCTGGGTGAGACTCATCCACAGGAATTCTCCCTAAAACTCTGTCATTATTAACTACTTCTACTGCTATTGCTGGAGATTTTTTCCCCACTACCCAACCCAAAAATTCTATTTCTGTACCATCAATTTTATTTCCTTTTTTAGGTTTATCGATGGCATAACTCAATAACAATTCTGAATCACCAGGCTTTACACGAACTACATCTAATATGTCTAGAGTATTTTTACTCATTTTTCTATTTTTTGTTGTCTAATTGTCTAATTTATGTTAGTAATACCAGTCTTATGCCAAATCTTAAAAAGGCGAATGGCCCTTTCGCGATCGCGAAATGAAATGCCCCGACATATACTCAAATCTTGGGTGTGGGCTGTGATGAAAAAGCAGTAAAAAACAACAACTAAACCAACTTTTCACTAACATTTAAAAAACCAACAAACTGTAGGGGTAATTCATGAATTATCCCTACTACTGATTTATTTCTCACTACCTACCAAAACTCTATTCTGAATTTTCATAGTGCGCTTCATCAAGATTTGCCATTCTTCTGAATTTGTCAGCTTTTCACTATCAAACTCCTGACCTTTTTCCCGATAAAAATTAGCAAAACCATCTAACCATTCTATGACTATTTCTGTCCGAGAACTTTCTGAATATTTCAAAGACCTCTGAAGTCTGTCTTTCATTTCAGCTAAATTACCTTTTTGATAACCATACCAAGCTTCCCAAACTAACAGTTTATATTCTGTTTCACCCTCAGATTTGGAATTTCTCAGAATAGCTTGCTGATACTGCAATTTTTCTAATTCTGACTGAGTTTCTGTTAGTTGATATTTTGTTACTACTAATTCTTTTTGGGCATTTTGTTGTTGAGATTGTGATTGTTGGAATAACATCTCTGTCTTACGCCACTGAGTCTGAATTTCCTGTAGTTGCTGTTGGATATTTTCCCTATCTGCATCAGTTTGATGTAGTTGAGTTTGAAATTCTTTTAATAATTCTTTTGTCTGTTGGATGTGAGAGTGAGATTGTTGCAATATTGTTTCTGTTTGTTGAAGTTGTGAGTTGGTTTCTACTAATTCTGTTTGAAGCTCTTGCATTTGTAGATGCGATCGCTTCAACTCTTGCTTGGTTTTATGTAATTCAGATTTAGATATTTCCCACTTTCTTTGACTTTGTTGAATTTCTTTTAATTGTGTCTCCGACTGTTGCAATGCTGTTTCTTTTTGACTTAGCTGAGATTTTCTTTCCTGTAATTCCCCTTGAGTTTTATTTAACTGAGATTGAGTTTTTTCTAATTCTTGATAAGTTTGTTTCAACTCTGCCACAGACTTTTCTAACTCGGGTTTTGTCTGTTGGAGTTGAGAGTTAGATTCTGTTAATTTTGTCTGGGTGGCTTGTAACTGAGAGTTAGATTCTGTTAATTTTGTCTGGGTGGCTTGCAACTGAGAGTTAGATTCTGTTAATTTTGTCTGGGTGGCTTGCAACTGAGAGTTAGATTCTGTTAATTTTGCCTGGGTGGCTTGCAACTGAGAGTTAGATTCTGTTAATTTTGTCTGGGTTGTTATTAGTTGTGACTGGGAATATTCCCACTCTTCTTGAGTTTGGTGTAGTTGATATTTATAAACTGCTAATTCGCTTTGAGTTTCAGAGAAACTATGTTTAATTTTTCCTAATTCTGACTGAGTTTCTTTCAGTTGCAAGCTGGATTTTTCTAATGTTATTTTTGTGTCTGTTAAATCTTGCTGAGATTGTTTTAATTTTGTCTCAGTTACTGTTAGTTGTGACTGGGAATATTCCCATTCTTCTTGGGTTTGGTGTAGTTGATGTTTACAAACTTTCAGTTCTGCTTGAGTATCATATAAATTCTGTTTTATTTGTCCTAACTCTGCTTGAATTTGTTGATTTTGGGAGTGAGATTTTTCTAATAATGCTTCTGTTGCTTCTAGTTGAGACTGAGATTTTTGTAATACTGATTCTGTTTCCTGGAGTCGATAGATAGATTGTTCTAATTCTTCTTGGGTTTGATGCACTTGTGACTGATATTGTACTAATTCTCCGTCAGTATGATTTAGTTGAGATTTTGTTTGTAGGAGTTCTTTTTCTATTCCATGAGATTTTTGTAATTCACTTTCAGCCTGGTTGAGTTTTGACTGGCATTGTGTTAGTTCGGTTTGAGTTTGATGTAATTGAGATTTTGCCGTTGCTAGTTCATTTTCTGTTTGGTCAAATGTAGTCTGAATATGTTCAATTTTTTTGAGTTGACTCTGTGTTTTTTCTAATACTGCTTCTGTGGCGTGGAGTTGTTTTTGAGATTCTAATAATGTTGTTTCTGTGGCATTGAGTTGAGTCACATATTTTTCTAACTCATCCCGTGTTTGTGTTAGTTGAGATTTTGTTTGTGTTAGTTCTAACTGACTTTGTTGATATTGAGTTTTATATTTTTCTAATTCTGCTAATAAAATTTTATTCTGATTTTCGGCACTACATAAATTCATCCAGTCTTGAAATGCCCAGACTCTATAGGGAGATGATTTAATTTTTTCTTGCCAGGAAAAATCTGGTATTTCATCTGCTGGTTTCCATGCTCTTGCTTCTAATTCCTGATACATTTCGATTGTTTCAGGAAAGTAATAATCTAATATAGTTGGTCGATGACCTGCTGCTGAGGCTCGACTATTAAATAATGATGGATCGTAGGTATTAACGGCTGGATAATTAAAGTTTGTCTGAAAATTTTGATTGATTGCTTTAATATATGATTCTTGGTTATTAATAATTGTCTGAATATTTGTCAACAGACAACGGTTTGCAGCATGATTATAAAAGTCAATAATTTTTTGATTGTAATGTAGCCATGATTTTACTGCTAGTTCTGGTTGAGTTTGAAATATTTTATCTTGCCGACAATATAGAGAATCAACTACTTCCCAAGGAGAACGATAAATTAATAAAAATTTGGCATTTGGTAGAATTTCTGCCCAAAAATCTAAGAACAATGTTGTGCGGGGGTCTTTCCATCCCCAATTCCCACTTATTGAATTTTTGGCGATAATTTCTTGAGCTTTTTCTTGAAAATCTTCTTCTATATCTATTCTTTCTTGGAGAGTCCAACCATCTCCATCTATACCTTGAGATTGTAATACTTGTTGATGAAAATCGTAGAAGTCTAAATTTTTAAAATATCCTCTAGGATTATACTCTGTTGCCTCCATTAATTTCCGACCTATATGCAATCCTGAACTTTGGAGGATGGAAGCTGTTAAAGAACTTCCTGAACGGTGCATACTTGTGATTATCAAAGTTGATTTTTCGATTTTTTGCATCATATTGATTTTGATTATGTACTGCTGATACTAGTATATAATTTTTTTAGTGATTTAAAAATTTAGGCAATATGCTTGAATTTTGAGACCTTTAGTTGAAGCTAAATTAATTTCCAAAACAGACAATTGAGGAAAAGTTAGCACTCCTATTCATTTGTCAATACCATTATTCATATACATTTGTCAATCAGTCTTTATTTTTATATTAATTTTTCGGTTTTGGCAATGACCATTTATCCATTTCTGTCTGAATTTAAGTTAGCCGAAACTCTGATAATTTTAGTCATGTTTTAATTTCTCCTATTGTATAATCTGGCAGCTCAACTAAATAATTGTGATTCTGCAAATACTTATGACTTACAATTAAGCTATTTCCTAACAAAAATTCATGTTTTTTTTCCATTGATATAGCATTTCTCGCTCTTGGTGAAATACACAAATTTTATATTTTTGGCAACAGCTCCGTCAGGCAACAGGGAATTGGGAATTGGGAATTGGGAATTGGGAATAAGAAATAAAGAATAGAAAAAATACTGTACTTCATAAAGGATGAGAACCGCTATATGATTTATCCCAATTTCCATCACTAGAAATCTTTTTTAATCTATATTATTGAAGGAGCTTTTAATTTTTATGGAAGAAAGTTTGCTCTATCTAACGACCATCTTTTTTCTACTTCCGATTCAGAGTAAACGGGAGTCATATATTTAGCAATGACATGATTTTGACTTAATACAATACAATGACGGAGAATGAAGAGAGTGGGATATATCTTCTGACCACGAAATTCTATTTTCTGTCCGCCAGTATTTTTAATATCTACACTTTTATTTTTCTGCCAAGGGTTAATCAGCCGTAATGATTGGGGTTAAAAAAAATAATAAGATTTTATTTATGCCACATAGTATTTACCATCAAAATATTCTATGTTACTGATGGGAATAAAAAAACTCATCAAAATTAATGGCATTATAACCTTGCTTTTCCGCAGCTTCAATTCCTGCTATAAAACTTGGCAATGGAGTAGGAGCTTATCTAATTTCATCTGCATCTATTTCTTTGGCTAATCTTTCTTCATTTTCACAAATTTTCATAAATTTCACTTAATTCACATTTGTTTTTATAGCGGTTTGCTCCCAAGGTAGACTAGGTATAAATAAAACTATATTAACCAACAACAGGTTTACTTACTTGGTGTTGCTGTATTCCATATTAATGAAAACCGCTAGAAATGGAAATAGTCTTTTTAAAAAATCGTGCCAATAAAATCGCTCAAAGAAAAGTAGTCTCCATAGTTATCGTTTCTACCAGCAAAAAGAATATAAGTTTTAGTATTATTGCTCATGTTTGATTTAGTTTGATAAAAAATTAATTAATTGATATTGATATCTAGGAAAATAGCGACCGTGAAAAATCATTTATTCATAGTTATAGTAATCGTAAATGATTTGTAAAAAATAAAAACATAAATAAAAATCATAAAACCCTTACCACTGTTCCCAACCTCCAGCAAATGTTAAATTAATTTAGCACAGGTACTTATATTTTTAATTGGCTATGGCCAGTTTAGTAATAGTGCCTGAATATAGAATATAGGATAATATTTTCTCTATGATGGTTAACTATGCTAGAAAAATTTCATCCTAAAAATAGCCTAAACAACCCATGTCAGTTTACGTTTTGCTGCGCAACAGAGATATTGGGTAGTTGACCATTACCTAACCGTTGGCACCATCGCCCAACCCCTAACTATCAAATAAAGGAAATTTTACACAGCAATGTCAACAACAGCAACACCAACTAGCGTTAACTACCTTCAGACTGCCAACCAACTATTAAGACAAGGCAACTTATCAGAAGCTGCTGATACTTACCGTCAAGTAATTCAACTTAACCAAAACTCAGCAGTAGCTTATCAAAACCTGGGAGAAACTCTGACTTTACTTGACAATTTAGAAGAAGCAGTCGTTACTTATAAAAAAGCAATTGACCTACAACCAAATAATTCTTGGTCTTACTTTAATTTAGGAGAAATTCTGATTAAACTCGGTCAGTTGGATGAAGCGGTTATCTATCTGCATAAAGCTATTGAAATTAATCCAGATTTCCCCAATTTTTACAATAGCTTAGGATTAGCTTTAGCAAAACAAGGATTATTTGATGATGCTATATTTGCTTATCATCGCGCGATTGACCTAGACCAAAAGTCCGTATTAAGTTATCAATATTTAGGGGAAGCTTTAGCAAGTCAAAAACAATGGGATGAAGCAGTAAATGCTTTTAATCAAGCTATTGAAATTAATCCCTATTTATCAGAATATCATTTAGGTCTAGGCAAAAGTCTAGAAAACTCCGGTCAACTAGAACAAGCAATTATTTCCTACCGTCGCGCTCTTGAGTTAAATCCGAATTTAGCAGAGTCTTACTATTATATTGGGTTGGCTTTAACTAAATTGCAAAAATGGGAGGAAGCTATTGATGCTTGTCTAAAAGCTATCTCTATGAATCTAAAAAATGCTGAAGTTTATCATCATTTGGGAGCTGCTTTTGCCCAACTGCAACGGTGGGAAGAAGCTGTGGCTGCCTATCAAAATGCAATAGAATTTAATCCTAATGCAGCAATAATTCATCATCAGTTAGGTTATGCTTTTGCCCAACTCAAACAGTGGGAGGAAGCTGTGGCAGAATATCGCGAAGTTCTCAGAATAAATCCCAATTCGGCAGTGGTTTATGACCAGTTGGGAGAAGCTTTAACAGAAATGCAAAAGTGGGAGGAGGCGATAAATTGTTATCAAAAAGCTGTACAGATTAAACCAGATAATCCTAAGTTTAATGAGAATTTACAAGCAGCATTAGCTAGAAGACAAAAACAGAATAAAACTGTCATAGATTCCCATCTGAAATTAGCAGAAATGATGGAACAACAGGGATTTATTGATGAGGCTATTTCTGCTTATCGTCGGGTGGTAAGTCTTAATCCCACTGCTGCTGACCTTCACCATAAATTAGGATATGCTTTGGCAAGTTTAGAAAGATGGGATGAGGCGCTCGCTTCTTATCAAAAGGCTATTGAAATTCATCCAAATTCCGCTGTTGTACATTATCATTTGGGCGAAGCTTTGGCAAATTTAGGATTAGATGAACAAGCAATATCTTCCCTAGAAAAAGCTATCGAACTTAAATCAGATTTATCTGGAGCTTTTCAAGCTTTGGAAAATATTCAGGCAAAAAAAAAGCAATCTAAGTGATATTATCCCTACCGATCGAAAGGCAATTTAAAAACAACCGCATCAGTAGGGAATATATCAGGAATTAGACAGAGCTTTCTCTACTAAAAATCAGTTAGATGCTGCAAGTCGGTTACTCACAAAAAGTGATTAATATCCAGGAAACAAACTCCTACCTGTGGTATTAAATAAATAAATTAGGGAGAAAAATAAATTAGGGAGAAGTTGTGGCAGAAATGTCGGAGTTATCAACAACTTCCCCCACTTATAACCAGGGTCATTTAATTCTAGATTTTGGCAATGAATTTATTTACTTTCAGCTAGCGAAAGATAAAATCCCTAAAGCTTGAAATAACCTGGTTTCGTAAATACAGAAAATGGCACATTTTAGAATGAAACAGCCCTGACTTATAACATTCTGCTAAAAGAAGATTCTTGGTGGTATTTTTCTTTTGTTGGAGATACTTTGGGTTAAACAGGGAAAATGGGAGGCAGCTTTTGATTTTTATCAACAACCGATAGAGTTAAAACCAGACTTAGTTGAACTTTATTATCGGCTCCTGAAAGTTAAGCCTAATTGTAATATTGGAAAAATTAAAGCGATTTAATAAGGCAATGGTTGCTCGGAATATTGCTCTGAGGTTGTAGAGAATAATGGTTGATTATCGCTATGCTTCTGTTGCGGTATCGGATGTGAAAAATAGGGTGTGGGGTTGGAGATTAATATTAAACTGTAACTTAACATATATAGCGGTTCTCATCCTTTATGAAGTACAGTCTTTTTTCTATTTCTTATTCCCTATTCCCTATTCCCAGATGAGCTGTTGCCTTGCCGATCTGTTGCCAAAAATCTAAAACTTGTATATCTCACCAATTTGAGAAATGCTATAGCATTTCTAAATCATTTGTACAATTCCTGAACTTCTTAAAAACTTCCTACTTCTGCCTTCTGCTTCCTGCCTTAAAGTAGCCCATTTCTTTCACGAAGAATTTCACATTGCTATAAAAGTGCGAGGAAAGATGCCTTACTTCAATCAAGCTTTACGTTTTTAATCAAGAAACTAAAATAGCTGCAATAAACAAAAAACTTCTGGAGAAACCTCTAAAAACAAATGATTAGAGGCCGTGCCTCTTTATCCCAACCAGGGCGACTAATAACAAAATTTAGCAGTGAGGAAAATAGGGGTTTAGGAAATACGAAATTAACTCAGCGAAATTTATTTATTTCAGAATCTATTTACAATAAAAACTGTCTCTTAACTGCAAAAGTAATTAATTTATTAGGTGTACTAGAACCTCTAATCACGGCTATCCGTAAAAACCTTCCAGTTACTAAACGACCAATACCTTTAATCCGCGCTTTTAATCTTGCGAAAAATAAATTTTCTTCAGTTGTATATAAAGGTAAAAAAGCCAACTTCCCATACAAAATATCAGCTCGATGAGTTTTGCTTAATCCATTTTTGTAATGTTCTGGATTTGGTAAACCTCCATGTTCACCATAGTTACGGAATGGAATATAATTTTTCAGTTTTTTTGCCCGGAGTAAAGAGTCAATATCTGAATCCCAAGTCGAGTAAACAGTGCCTGCTTGTTTGGTTTGAATTTCTTCTGCAAATTCAATTAAATATTGAGCACTTTTGGGATTAATAATATAAGCTACCATTGAAGTAGAAAATCCTTCTGCATAACCCAATTCTGAAACACTATAAACTTGAGAGGCGCAGGTGTATAACCAAGAAATTCCCACATCATTTTGACTCGGAGGAAAAGGCAAAGGCAGTTGACCAAATCCCACAACAGGAACAAAATCTGCTTCAACAATTAAAGTAGGTAGACTTTCTTGGGTTGCTTTTTTCCAGGCGCGTTGATGATTCATTAGACAGAGATAACTACGGGAGAAGTTTTGATATTCTGGTTTGTCTTCCTGCCTAACTACTTCACATTTAAAACCTGCTTCAGCAAAGAACTTTTCCAGTTTTTCTGTGGATTCTTTATATGCAATAATTAAGACTCGTGAAATTTGATTAACTAACTTATTCATAGCTATATTAGTAGTATTTTTTTTGTGGTTAGTAGAGGTCATAGGAATTCAGGAGTTGTAATGACACTTCTGGCGACCGCTAGTAGATTTTGGGAGCAATAAAGCTACTATATAATTGACTTATCGGGTCAAAGTAGTGAAGTAATGATTAAAGGTAGGTAAATTTACGCCATGCTATACTATAGCAATCCTATTTCAGTTATAAATTTTTGGTGGTGGTAGGTGGTAGGTGTTAGGTATTAGGTGGTAGGTAGAAGACAAAATAAATACATCTAAATTTTTCACAAATCATTTAGGATTGCTA
>JBARXI010000912.1:0-4209 GCA_049647275.1 Microcoleaceae cyanobacterium | reverse complement strand
GAAAATTAGGCTCTATTTCTAATGCTTGTTTACAAGCTGCCATTGCCTCTTCTAATTTTCCTTGGGCTAAATATAATTCGGCTTTTTGATGTAAATCAACTACAGATATTTGTGCCATGATTTTTATCTTTTTATCAGTGATGCTGTGGAATAATACGCTTCTAAATCTCTGGCTAATTCTATTTTTCCTACTTGCTGCCATATTTTTCCAGAATTCCGATAAAAACCTGCGACATTGGGTTTAATACCGATGGCTTATTAGTAACATTGAATTGCTAATTGCCACTTTTTTTGTTGGGCGTATAAACGCCCCAAGTTAGCATAAATTTATGCTAAATTTGATTATGGATTTATGACTTTTATATACCATTCTTTGGCTTGGTCTATTTTACCTATTCTTTGGAGAATATTTCCCAATGTTTTACAGGTTGGTGGAAAATTCGGCTGAATTTCTAATGCTTGGTTATAAGCTGTCATTGCCTCTTCTAATTTTTATTGGGCTAAATGTAACTTAATTCGGCTTGTTGGTGGTATTGGATTCTTGCTCCTCAAAATTTAATAAGGCTTTTTCCACAAATCAAATTCTTGTAGTGCGAATATCTTGCTCGCCCTCTGTAAAATACACAATAGCTTATACCAATTTTATCAAATATTACTACAGTTACTTCAGAGGGAGCAGGTAGCAGGGAACAGGCAGAGATAAATAGATGAAAAACGAGAAAAAAACTAGTTAAATATATACAATCTATGGAAGTAATAAAATTTTCCATTATCGATGTAAAACATAGGTTAAGATGTAACATTCTTTTTTTTTATTAGTATTAGTTATACCGTTCAACGAAAGTCAAAAGTCAAAACTAAAAAATGAACATTGATTTGGCTGAAGACTTTAAATAATAATAATTTTAGACAAGTTTTTATTACTTATTCTGTGAATAATTTTCATAAAAATGGTATGAATTAATAGTATTACGGGAAAACTAAGATAGCTTATAATTACACCATAACTCCTAAAATTAACTATTCTATGTCAACAACTTCTCCAACTCCAAAAGTTAGCATAATTATCCCAGTATATAATTGTGAACTTTACATCGCCCAAGCAATCGAAAGTGTCTTTAACCAAACCTATACTGACTATGAAATTATTGTGATAAATGACGGATCTACCGATAATACCCGTCAAATATTACAGCCATACATGGCAAAAATTCGCTATTTTTATCAGGAGAATAAGGGATTATCTGCTACTCGTAACCAAGGTATAAAAATGGCAAGAGGAAAATTAATCGCTCTCCTCGATGCTGATGATTTATTTCTCTCTTATAAACTGACAGAACAAGTTGCCATTTTTAATGCTCAACCAACTATCGGTTTAGTACAAAGTGGGTGGCGAGTGGTGAATGAAAAAGGAGAAAAAATTCAAGATATTCAACCTTGGTATAAATCTCCAGAATTAGATTTAGTAAGTTGGTTAAAATGGAAAGCTACTAATCCTAGTGGAATGATGTTTCGCAAAGAATGGTTAGAAAGGGTGGGTGGGTTTAATGAAAATTTACGCAGATTAGAAGATTTTGATATTGTAATTCGGTTAGCTTTAGCTGGTTGTCAAGCTACTTGGTTTCCTAAAGTAGCTGTATGTTATCGTCAACATGGCGGTAATATGACTAAAAATTTGCTGGCTCAAACAGAGGTGGAAGAAAAAATTCTTGATGAACTTTTTTCTAACCCTAATTTACCCCCAGAAATTCAACAGTTAGAAAAGCAACTGCGCTACGGCTCCCTAGTTTGGAATTGTTGGTGTTTATATAAATCTGGCTACTTTGCTGAAATGGCTGATTATTTATATAAGTCTTTAAATTTTTCTCCTGTTTCACTGCTAAAAACTATCTTGGATTGGCTTTATTATTTTCAATATTATGCTTCTCTGGAAAACTATTCATTTAATTCTATCTTTTTAAATCAACTACCAGAATGGCAGAAGTTAATAACTAAAATTATGCCTACTGGTTTGCCACTGGTGAGCGTTGTTATTCCTACCTACAATAATGCTAATTATATTAACTCAGCTCTCGAAAGTGTTGAAAATCAAACCTACAGTTTTTATGAAATTATTGTTGTTGATGATGGCTCTACAGATAATACTTATCAAGTTTTACAACCTTACCTCGATAAAATTAAATATGTATATCAAGAAAATCAAGGAGCAGCA
This sequence comes from Microcoleaceae cyanobacterium, assembly GCA_049647275.1. Taxonomy (GTDB): domain Bacteria; phylum Cyanobacteriota; class Cyanobacteriia; order Cyanobacteriales; family Microcoleaceae; genus JASJEE01. The sequence continues at coordinate 1,997 of JBARXI010000912.1, read as the reverse complement.
AAAGCTCGCAACCGAGGGATAGAAATTTCTAGGGGTGAATTTATTGCTTTTCTCGATGCTGATGACTTTTTTCTACCCGAAAAATTAGCCCTACAGGTGGGATGTTTTGCAGAAGATTCTACTTTAACAATGGTACAAACTGGCTGGCGATTTGTTGATGAAAAAGGTAATCTAATTAAAGATGTGGAGCCGTGGCAAAATGATGCCGAATTAGATTTAGAAAATTGGTTAATGTGGCAAGCAACTTTGCCTAGTGCGATGATGTTTCGGTGCGAATGGTTAAAGCTTAATGGTGGATTTGATTCACGATATATTCCCGAGGATTTAGAAATAGTTTTGCGGTTGGCTTTATCTGGGGGAAAAGCAACTTGGTTACAGAAAGTTTGTGTTTGTTATCGACAGCATACCAGTAGTATTTCTGGTTTAGGAAATCGACCTAAAATTACTCAAGAATTGGAAAAATTATTAGATGACTTTTTTAGCAAGCCTAATTTACCTGCCCCAATACGTCAGATAGAAAACCAGGTAAAATATCGCTCCTTACTTTGGAATTGTTGGCGTTTATATAAAGCTGATAATTTCTCAGAAATGGCTGCTTATTTAGAGAAGTCTTTGAGTTATACTTCTGCCTCCCCTACAGAAGCAATTTGTACTTGGATAGAATTATTTACCAAACTCGACCGCCAAGAAAGAAGTCAATTTAATGCCTATAGTTTTAGTCAGTTACCAGAATGGAAAAAATTAATCGGTAATATGTTTAATCCAGTAGTGCCGAGAGTAACTATAATTATTGCCACCTACAATAATGCTCACTATATATTGGAGGCGATCGCTAGTATTTTTCACCAAACTTATACTTCTTATGAAATTATTATTATTGATGATGGCTCCACCGATAATACTCGTCAAGTTTTAGCTCCTTATCTAGATAAAATTCGCTATGTCTATCAAGAAAATAAAGGAGTATCCCACGCCAGGAATTTAGGTTTAGAAATGGCACGGGGAGAATTTATTTCTTTCCTAGATGCTGATGATTTTTTCCTACCAGATAAACTGGCAAAACAAGTGGCTTGTTTTGATGCTAGACCTTCTTTAGGTATTGTGCATAGTGGGTGGCGTTTAGTTAATGAAAAAGGTGAGAAAATTTCTGATATAGAATTATGGCATGGCTCCCTAGAATTAGATTTAGAAACTTGGGTAGTTTGGAAACCTGTAACTATTTCTATGATGTTTCGCCGGAGTTGGATAAAAAGTGCGGGAGGTTTTAATACTCGTTGGCATCATGGGGAAGATATTGATTTAGTTTTGCGTTTATCTGTGAATGGTTGTGAGGCAGTTTGGTTGCCAAAGGTGACTTATTGTTATCGTCAACATCGTCGCAATGCTACGAGAAAATCTACTCAACAAGCTGTTAGTATGATGTCTGTTTTGGATAACTTTTTTAGTAGACGAAATTTATCACCATCAATTCGTCAATTAGAGGGAAAATCTCGTTATTATACTTTGAGTTGGTTGGGGTGGCAGGCACATAGAAATGGGGATTTAATTGAGATGAGTAAATATTTACGGCAAGCTGTAAAATATACTCCTTTATCTATGACGGAAACTATTTATCATTGGGTGGATAGTTTTAATAGTTTGTATCAGCAATATGGTTATGAGTTTGATGCTTATGCTTTGACAAATTCGGATATTTGGCAGCAGTTAATGTCAGAAATTATTTTTGTGTAAGGAGAGGATGATTAGGATTTTTGTCATGGATATAGGGATAATTAGAAGCAGCAAAGAAAGTTTCCTGATTTTTTCCCTTTGACTCCTGCTCCCTAATATTTGCCTTTGCATTTTTGCCGGATAATATAACAATCATTCCTTCTATCCATAAATTCAAATCATCCTAAATCTTTAATTCTCAAATGCCTATCAATTATTTATTCTCCTGAAATTGCTTTTTGTTTACCTACTTACAAGGAAAGAAAATTTCCCGATTTTTCCCCTTT
>JBARXI010000911.1:0-8844 GCA_049647275.1 Microcoleaceae cyanobacterium | reverse complement strand
AAATGAAAAATTAGTGAATCAGAGTTACTGACTTGGTTAGATAAATGGGAGGAAATATTTCTAGCTGAAAATTAAGCAAACAGGGATGTAGAGATGATTAAAATCTCATTCTACGGCAAAATTAAATTAAGGTCAGGAGAAATTTATGTCGATTAGATATTTTTGATAGATGCTTTGAGGCAAAAAATTTGGAAGCCAGTAACTGAATTAGAAAACCTGCTAAAAATCAAGCTAAAAATCAAGCCAAAAACGATTTTTGATAGGAATGTATGAATAATTAAAATCTCATTCTACGGCAATCAAAAATTAGGCTCAGGAGAAATTACAGTTAATGATAAATTTTTGATAGATGCTTTGAGGCAAAAAATTTGGAAGCCAGTAACTGAATTAGAAAAACTGCTGAAAATGAAATCTCAAAAACGGAAAATTAGTGAATCAGAGTTACTGACTTGGTTAGATAAATGGGAAGAAATATTTCTAGCTGAAAATCAAGCAAACAGGGATTTTTGACAGGAATGTACGGATGATTAAAATCTTATTCTACGGTAAGACAAAACTAGGGTTAGGAGAAATTTCAGTTGATGATAAATTTTTGATAGATGCTTCGAGACAAAAAATTGGTAAGCCAGCACCCGAATGAGAAAACCTACTAAAAATCAAGCTAAAAATCAAGCCAAAAGCGATTTTTGATAGGAATGTACGGATGATTAAAATCTTATTCTACGGCAATCAAAAACTAGGGTTAGGAGATATTCCAGTTGATGATACATTTTTGATAGATGCTTAAATACAATAAACTGGCTATCCAGCAACCGAATGATAAAACCTGCTAAAAATCAAGCTGAAAATTAAGCCAAAAGCGATTTTTGATAGAAATTTAGGGATAATTAAAATCTCATTCTACGGTAATCGAAAATTAGGGTCAGGAGAAATTCCTGTTGATTAGATATTTTTGATAGATGCTTTGAGGCAAAAAATTTGGAAGCCAGTAACTGAATTAGAAAAACTCCTAAAAAGCAAATCTCCCAAATGAAAAATTAGTGAATCAGAGTTACTAACTTGGTTAGATAAATGGGAGGAAATATTTCCAGCTGAAAATTAAGCAAACAGGGATTTTTGATAGGAATGTACGGATGATTAAAATCTCATTCTATGGCAATCAAAAATTATGGTGAGGAGAAATTACAGTCGAGCAGATATTTTTGATAAATGCTTTGAGGCAAAAAATTGGGAAGCCAGCAACCAAATTAGAAAAACTGCTAAAAATGAATTAGAGTTACTGATTTATTTGAATAAATGGCAGGAAATATTTCTAGCTGAAAATCAAGCAAACAGGAATTTTTGACAGGGATGTATGGATAATTAAAACCTCATTCTACGGCAATCAAAAATTATGGTCAGGAGAAATTACAGTCGAGCAGATATTTTTGATAGATGCTTTGAGGCAAAAAATTGGGAAGTCAGCAACCAAATTAGAAAAACTGCTAAAAATGAATCAGAGTGACTGACTTGGTTAGAAAAAGGGGGAAAATTTTTAACATACAAATAATTAGTACCAATTTGATAAATTAATGCCTAGGGGCAAACGATCGTTTGTCCATACAAGTCATTAATACAGAAATTTATTTATAGCATTACTGTGGGTAAATGGTATAAAATCAGATAAATTTGGAACTACCTATCATTAAATATATAGCAATAACTGAATTAATATGAAGGAAACTAATTCTATATTTACCGAACTTTCTCAAGCTATAAGTCAAATAATTGTCGGTCAGACTGTACCAATTAAACAGTTATTAATCGCTTTATTGACTGGCGGTCATGTCATAATTGAAGGAGTTCCCGGTACAGGAAAAACCCTCACAGTCAAAGTATTAGCAAAATTAATTCAAGCAGAATTTCGTCGAGTTCAACTAACACCAGATATTCTGCCATCTGATATTTTAGGAACTAATGTATTTGACCTTAATAGTCGCAATTTCACCCTCAAAAAAGGTCCGGTTTTTACAGAAATATTATTAGCAGATGAAATTAATCGTACTCCACCAAAAACCCAGGCAGCTCTACTCGAAGCTATGGCAGAACAACAAGTAACATTAGATGGAGAAACTTTGCCATTACCGAATTTATTTTGGGTAATTGCTACTCAAAACTCTCTAGAATTTGAAGGTACATATCCTCTGCCAGAAGCACAATTAGACCGGTTTTTATTTAAGATTATTATAGATTATCCAGACACGGCAGCAGAAAAACAAATGTTGCTAAATGCTCAACAAGGTTTTGCAGCAAAACGTCTAGACTTAGATAAAATTCAACCTGTAGCAACAGTCGAACAAATAATTATAGCTAGACAAAAAATAGAAGCAATTAATATTCAAGAAAAAGTATTAGATTATTTATTAGGATTAGTTCAGCAAACCCGAAAAAATCCAGATTTAGCTTTGGGTGCTTCTCCTAGAGCAGCAGTAGCATGGTTACAAAGCAGTAAAGCACAAGCTTGGTTAAATAATAGAAATTATGTAACTCCAGATGATATTAAAACAGTGGCATTACCTCTGTTACGTCATCGGTTAATTTTAAAACCTGAAGCACAGTTGGATGGGATAATAATTGATGGTGTAATTAATTCTATATTGAAACAAGTTTCAGTGCCAAGATAATGTTTGAAAGGAAGAAGGCTTTAGTTATCTAGGAGAGAAGGAAGTTAGTTATCTAGCAGAGAAGGAAGTTAGTTATCTAGGAGAGAAGGAAGAAGGAAAAAGAAAAAAAAATTTATACTGGGAAAGGAAGAGGAAAGAGGGAAAAAGGAATAAGGAAAGGAGAGAAAAAAGTTGTTTAATAACTAATGGTATTAACTAACTGCATAACCTGTATAATGTCTTACCTGAGGTCGATGAAACCCTAAAACAATGTCTTATTTAGAAATTACCGAATAATTAATAATTAATAATTAATAATTAAACAATTCAGGTTTAAAGCCGACCCTTTTAAGGGGATAAAATCAAAAATTTTCCTTAAGTGTCAATCCCCTTCTTTTAAGAAGGGGTAATTATTAATTGTTAATTGTTAATTGCTGAAGGCCTCAACAAGTTCTGGAGCAATTCCATCTTCCATTCCATCTTGTTGAATCCATATTTTACTATCAATAATTTGAATATGAGTAATGCAGCCGTGAACGTGATGTTTTGGTTGCCAGCCAATATCTAATAGTAAGAAATAGTTACGTTCTCTATCAACAATTAAATACTCTTCAATTTCACCTTAAGTATAAGGCATATTGGCGTATTTTTGGAGAATTTTCTCAATTATACCAATGTGAAAAAAGAATATTACAAATAATCAGGGTAATTAAAATAATTTAATCAGATGTACCTTTGATTAAAAAGGGATATTCAAGCCAATAAATTATATTTAAACTATTTTTTATGTACGTCGCCAATCCAACGGCTCCCCTACCTGACTTCTGACTCCTGACTCCTGACTCCTAAGCAGTAACCTAAATATTTGTAGCAAAAATTTATCACGCTTGGTATTATATCTCGATATACATTTAACCTATCCATTCTACAATCTCCTCTGTTTTTGGTTCAAAAATTAATAGCTTAAGCTGATTAAATTTAACAACAGATTGTGGTAATTCTTCAGAAAAGAAATCTGAAAATGTTTTTTCAGGAATAGCCAGATATAAAAAACGTTCTGGCTGTTGCTCAGATAAAATTTGTGTGTAAATAATATATTGACCCAAGGCTTGTTCTAAATCATTTATGGGAAATGCACTTAAAAAGCTGTTAATTTCTACTGCAATTTGCTCCCCCTCCTTTTGAGCTGCCAAAAGTTTTTTTGCCCCCAAATCTGCATCAAGAATTCTACGACCAACTTTCAGCCGTAGAGGGTCGTCAGTAATTGTCCATCCATTCTTCAATAGTGCTGTTTTAACCGTCTTATGCTAGATATCTTTTGCCATTCTAACTGAAATTAATAAAACCTTATCTTATGAAATCCAAGACCGAATTACTATACAACTATTATTATCGTAAATTTGATATTAGAGGCAATGTATAAAAATGGTATAAAGAGAGTTTGATATTGTCATTGTGAGGCGACGAGCAAACAAGTTAATCTCGTGTAATATATTCAATATATTCTCAACCGAGGCAATATCGCAGCTTGATTACTATGCCAAAGATTGCCACGGGGGGTAATGATTTAGTCAACCAAAATAATTGCTTTAATCGCCCCCTCGCAATGACAATTAACAATTAATAATTACTTCTCTTTAAAAATTATAGGATTGACTAAAATAATTTTTTTTATCTTTTTAAGGAGAGGTTTAAAGCCTTAATTATTTGGTAATAAGCAATAGGCAACAGAGAGCTAGTTTAAGATTTATTTGATGAATCAGTTCTGATTAATCAACTTAACAACTCCTGATTTTTAGTATAATTTTTTAAATTTGGTATAACCTGAAATGATTCCTTCAAAACGTTTATATTTACTATTATTGTTAGGAATGGCAGTTGCGCCAGTCATTGCTATTTTGTTTGATCGACAGATAAGTTTAATCGCATTAGCAGTGTTTGATTTAATTATCTGTAGTTTGGCTGTTTGGGATGGAGCTACAGTGAAACCCGATCGAGTCAAAGTAACGCGCTATCCTTTAGAGAAACTTTCCATTGGGCGAGATAATCAAATTACTATATCCGTTGAGTCTGGCAAACAACAGGCAAATATTATCTTGCATGATGATTATCCCCCAGAATTTGCAGTTTCGGCTCCCACTCTCTCAGCAATAGTTGAGCCTAACAGTAGCCAAGAATTAACCTATCATGTCAACCCCGATAAACGAGGTGAGTTTCAGTGGGGAAATATTCAGGTGCGACAGTTGGGGCGGTGGGGTTTAGCGTGGCACCAATGGCAAATTCCAGTAAGTCAACAGGTGGCAGTTTATCCAGACTTGGTGGGATTACGATCGCTGACTATCCGCCTTTCTCTACAAAATACTGGCACGATGCGGCAAAAGCGACGACAGGGAATGGGAACAGAATTTTCCGAACTTCGGGAATATGGTATTGGTGATGATACTCGCCTCATTGACTGGAAAGCTACCGCTCGTCGTAGTCGCCCGTTGGTGCGAGTATTGGAGCCAGAAACGGAGCAAACTGTAATTATTTTACTTGACGGAGGTCGGTTGATGACTGCCCAGGTGCAAGGGTTGAAGCGGTTTGACTGGGGTTTGAATGCTACTTTGTCATTAGCCTTGGCGGGGTTGAGTCGAGGCGATCGCGTGGGAGTGGGAGTATTTGAGCGTCAAGTTAGCACTTGGATACCGCCGGAGAGGGGGAAAAATCAGTTATCAAAATTAATAGAAAGTCTTACCCCTATTCAGCCAGTTTTGCGGGAGCCAGATTATGTAGAGGCAGTAACTAGGTTGGTTAGTCAACAAACCCGTCGCGCTTTGGTGGTTGTGATTACAGATATTGTGGATGCGACTGCTTCTGGGGAACTTTTGGCAGCATTGGCACGGTTAACGCCACGTTATTTACCGTTTTGTGTAGCTTTGCGCGACCCGTTGCTGGATAAGTTAGCTCATACTGCCACTGTTTCTGGGGAAAAGCAGCAAGTACATGAAAAAATTTCTGCTGCTTATACTCGTGCTGTGGCAATAGATTTATTATCTCAAAGACAGGTTGCTTTTGCTCAGTTGAAACAGAAAGGAGTTTTGATATTAGATGCGCCGGCAAATCAGGTTAGTACGGAATTGGTAGATAGATATTTACAACTTAAGTCTAGGAATTTACTTTAATATTTAATCATTGAATTTATGAGTAAAGCATCTTAAAATTCTGAAATATCAATTCCTTTTCTGAATATATAGCAATGCTATTTGGGTTGTAAAAAAAATATCTTTGAATTAGAAAACAGGGGTAAGAGTTTCAGACTCTTTATCTATTCTTGAATTTTGTACGAATCATTTAATATTGCTGTTAATATTTTTCAGGCTAATCTGAGACAATTTTACTCGCTTTTTTTCAGAGCTTATTTATGGTTGTTCATTCACATTTATGCGTGTGCTAAATTTTGTTTTATATCATGTCCGCCTTGGTTAGAGGCTATTAAAAAAAGTCGAAGCCTTTGTCATACATGAGATTTGAGCATGGGGAAAGTACCTTTTTATAACCTGATTTGGTATTATAAGTAGTCGGGCATATATAAACAGCTCTGTTTTAACAAATGTAAAAATAGGGATAATTTCTATGCCACATAGGCTTTTGGTGTGTTTAAAAAAGTTCACACAGGCAGCGAAACTTTTGTCCGACTACTTATCATGTCCGGTTAAATACTTATAAATAAGTAAGTAGGGAGAATAGGAAGAATAGGGAGAATAGATTTCTCGATCATTAATCATCCGAACATGGTGTTATTTCTGGTCTAATCTCACGATTAAATTTTCAATAGTTGACTGGTAATACAGAAAATTATCAGAATGCAAAAAGTTATGTAAATCCGAAACTATGGCATTTTTTAATTCCTTCGCCACTAAATAAAAATTATTCTTACCCAGTCTTAGGTATAATAATAATTCTGATAAACAGAATAATAATAATAATGGCTAAAAGAGACTTGGATATATTTTGAGATTTGTGGTGAAATACTAAAGCAATCAATCAAACATTTGAGCGGAAATTTCCGAGCCAATAAATATAATCTATCCATCTGTATATTCATGTTAAAAATCTCTGTCATGCTTTGCTTTTCCTTGAGTACAATAAATCAACAAAAGCATAAATAACCCCATACCAACAATATACTTAAAAATATCCGGCACTAACGGACTCGGAGAGAAAAATCCCTCAATAATTCCAGCAATAACTAACAACACCACAACCCCAAAAACTAACTGTGCCGCTTGAAAACCATAAAACTTTAAAGCATCAACTCGACGATATTTCCCCGGAAATAAAATAGCCCTTGCTATTAATAAACCAGCCCCACCAGCCAAAAATATTGCTGGTAATTCTAAAGCACCATGAGGAAATACAAACGCCCAAAAAGGAAAAGCCAAATTATGCTGACCAACCAAAGCACCTATCGCCCCAATTAATAATCCATTAAATACCAATATATAAATTGTATAAATACCCCCACTAATACCACCAGCAACCACAGTAAATGAAACCCGTAAATTATTAATCATAATATTGCTAGAAGCCAAAGGTTCAATTCCCACTATCGACCCCATCCATAACTCCTGGCGATCGCGCACTTGAGAAATCAAAGATTCTGGCACTATCAACGACAAAAACACCGGGTCTTGCCAACCATACCACCAAGCCACCAACGCCCCGACCAAAAAAATCGCCGTGGCCACCGCCGTGTAAGCCCAAGTTTGTTGCACCACTGCTGGAAAACCCCAGCGAAAAAATTCCCAAACTGCCTGCCATTCTTGTTTGCGGTTTCCCTGATAAATCTGAGTGTAACCACGAGCAGTCAACCTCTGCAAATCCTGCTCCAGAATATTCCCGACTTGGTGAGTTTTGGCCCGTGCCAAATCTGCCGATACAGAACGATACAAACTGGCCATTTCTCGCACTTGAGCTGCTGGCAATGATTTTAGTCCCTTTTTTTCCACTTGTCTGAGTAAACTGTCTAAATGTTTCCAATTTTTTTCCCGACGTCGAATCCAACGGTTAATATTCATTAAGTTTTTCTAATAGCTACTATTGCTATAGTTTAAAATAACAATAAAATTTGCACTTCAATTAATTTGGATAAATTTAGTCATGTCTCAAAATCAAACTCCAACAATAGAGCCTCTGAGTGTTGGTAATGTTGTTAGTGCTGGTCTGAGAATTTATCGAGACCATTTTAAGTCATATTTTCCTGTGGCTATTCAAGCAACTTTATGGTCTTTTTTGCCTTTTTTAGCTTTGATTCCCGTACCTCTGTTTTTTATTTATGGTCAGCCAGAAAACTCGGCTTTTTTACTACTAATTCCAATTTGGTTATTGCTAGTTTTATATTGTTCGGCTAAATCCATTGTTAATAGTGCGATAATTGCTAGATTGGTATTCGGCGAATTAGCAAATCAACCAGAAACAGTGCGTGAAGCTCGCCGGATTATCGACCCAAAAATGTGGAGGTTTTTATTAGCCTTTTTTCTATTATTTTTAATTGGAATTGGAGTTTGGCTCGGATTTTCTGTGGCGATAGGAATTATTTTTGGTATTATTGGTCTCGTCACAAATTCTTTTCAGCAAAATTTTATAACAAATGCTGTTATGGTTTTAATTGGAGTTGTTATTCTTGGCATTTTCTTAAGCTTTATAATTCAATTATTCACTCGTTTTCTTATTATTGATATGCCCTTAGCTGTTGAAGACAATGTTACAGCAACTCAAACCATAGGACGTAGTTGGGAATTAACGAAAGGATATGTAGGGCGGATTTTTTTAATATTAATGGTAGGAGTTTTGATAACGATTCCCATTGGTATAATTGTACAAATTGTTGCGGCAGTAATTCAAGGCATTTTACTAACTATTGTTCCGACTGAATCAACCGACCCAAGTTTTCAGATACTATCATTTTTAATTGGATATATCATTGGTTTATTAGGTAATCTTTTGTTATTGCCATTTTGGCAAGCAATAAAAGCTGTAGTTTATTATGACCTCAGAACTCGTCGAGAAGGCATGGGTTTAGAATTAAGAAAGCGGGAAATTTAATTTTGTTGCAGCAAGAAAAATGAAATTTTTTAATCGAATCTCTCTACAAACTCCAGAAAGTGTAGAATTAGACTTTAATCTAGCAGGAATTGGCAACCGTGCTTATGCTTTATTA
>JBARXI010000910.1:0-27840 GCA_049647275.1 Microcoleaceae cyanobacterium | reverse complement strand
AGTAAAATCTTCTGCTTAACGGAATTGAAAAATATTAACTTTTTATTTCTTATACCTACCACCTAACACCTAACACCTAATACCTTGAATAGCCAATGTAGTAATATTTTTTGAAAATGGTATTACTCCTCATTAGTTTCGATTAAACCCAATGGTTTCAAGCCTCCTTTATTTTTCACAAATTCAATCGGTGCTGCCAAAATATTAGCAACTTTTTTCAATTCTGAACAACCTGTTTATGGGCTTAGTATTTTTGGGCTACCAGAGATGAATGAAAAACAGCTATCCTCCCTCCGAATTGAAGATATTGCGGGGCAATTTATTCAGGATATGCGTCACATCCAGCCTGAAGGGCCTTATTTGATTGGAGCCTACTGTGGGGATGCCAAAATAGCTTTTGAAATGGCACAACAACTTTATTCACAAGGTCAAAAAGTAGCCCAATTAGCTTTTATTGATGTTGTTTGGAATCCTCAAAATGTAGGCTCAAATCTCTATTGGCAGAATTTTCGCAAATTTGGTTTTGAGTACCTCAGAAAAAAGATTAGAGGTAAGCTCAATCTGACTATAGAAAAAATTGTCAAATTAATTAATCAAACTAATAAAAGCTTCAATAGCAAAATTGACGAAAATTTAGATATCAAAATTAAACACGAAAAATTGTTGCAGGCTTTTTACAAAGCTAGGAAAATTTATGTACCGCAAAGCTACTCTGGTCAGGTCGCTTTATTTTTGTCTAGGGAGTGGCAGTTAAAGAATTCATCGGAATTAGCAAATCTAGTAGATGGAGAATTAGAAATGCAAGAAGTTCCTGAATATCATAATTTCCTATTTGAAAAACCCTATGTATAGGTGCTAGCTGAAAAAATACAGACCTGCTTAGAGCGGGCTGTTGTCGAATATAAAATTAAATGATTTAGACCTTAGTTAAGTTATATTTGTAAAGTGGTTTCTGATGTAATAAAAATTATTAGGTGTAGAGAGCTTTCATAAAATGTCTCTACAGAGATAAATAAAACTCAAGCACATCTATAGTTTATGTAAGTGTATTTTAAATCTGTATCAAGCCAATTTACTTATACCAAATCTCACGCATTTTTGCTACATTTTATTGGTAGTAGGGAGTAGGGAAATAATGAATAAGATATATTTACTTCATACTTATAATTCTAAAAAAAATGCTTAACCTTACTTATTACTTAATAACTGAAGTGTTCAATAACTATAGCATTACTTTTAGGAATTGATATTACTTACTTACTCCTTTCCCACTTGCACTAAACCAAGTTTTTCTCTACAACGTGTAATATATAAACTAGCAATATGATCGGTAGAATTTTGCTGTTTCACTTGTTCAAAATATGCTAAAGCTGCTGCATACTTACCTACCTGCCACCCCTTAATTCCCTTATTAAATATTGACAGAGTTTCAACTGTTCCCGGTTCGATAATATTATTTTCACTACCCAGTAATTCATAAATATCTACAGGTTTTTGCTTTCCACGGAGCGTCACTTTATCAATCCATCTATAATAAATTTTCTCATTAAATCGACCGCCATTATTTAGTAACTGAGTATCCGAATTATTTGGGGTGTTAATACTGCTGAATTTATCTTCTATATATTCTCCTCCTTGACAGTTACTTTGACATTTTTTTATATCGGCAATGGCTTGCTCGCTAGCAATAATTGAACAGTTATAAGTCTTAGTTAAACTTTCCAAACGTGATGCAGTATTTACCACATCTCCAATCACCGTAGAATCCATTCGTTTCTCAGAACCCAAAGTACCGATAACACCAATACCTGTATGAATACCAATACCAATTTTCACAGGCTCTATAAGATTATATTTATGTAAATTCGCATTAAACTTTTTCAAATTTTCTTGCATCATTACAGCAGCTTTTAACCCATTTAAACTATGGCATTTGTCTCGATCAAAAACTGCCATAATGGCATCACCTAAAAATTTATCAATAAACCCTTGATTCTCAGAAATACAAATACTCATCTCCTTAAAAAAAGAATTTAACCATTTAAAAGTATCTCTAGCATTTTGTGATTCAGCTATAGCTGTAAATCCTCTTATATCACAAAATAAAACTGTTAGTTCTTCTTCTACTACATCACCTAGTTGAATAGAATCTACTCCCTGGGGAGCAATTCTTTCTAAAAATTGCTCTGGTACAAACAGTCGAAATTTTTCCGAAAGATGCTGATTAATTTTTAATGCAGCTAGTAATTGTAAATTACTTTGTTCATCGGTTTGTTCGCGAGTTTGAGACTGAGTAGCTTGAGAACGCATCTGATTTAGCCGTAAAATATTCGCAACTTTAGCTAAAAGCAAACGACTATTAAATGGTTTAGTTATATAATCATCCCCCATCAATTCTAAACCTTTCAGCTCAGATTCTTCATCATCTAAAGCTGTCAAGAAAATTATAGGTATAGTTTTAAATTTAGAGTTTTGACGGAGGCGATCGCAAACTTCAAACCCATCCATTTCAGGCATCATTACATCTAATAAAATTAAATCAGGTTGAGATTTAGCTGTAACTTCTATCGCTTCCCTACCAGAGTTTGCAGATAAAGTGGTGTAGCTTTCTGAGGCTAATAATTCCTCTAAGAGGAAGACATTATTTGGCTCATCATCAACCACCAGAATACATGGCTGCTTATGTGGCATATAATTAATCAAGTTTATTAATCTTAAGGTTTTCAAATTTATTAGTTAGTATTAAGAGCAATTTGATGATATGGTGATAGTAGAATTACCCAAGTCTTGTATAATCAATAAATTCTGAATTAAATATCTTATCACAGACTTGCGTTCTATATACTGAATACTGAATAAACTCTTTAGATGCCCCCGATCGGGATAAATGCTCTAACAAAAGTATTACCTCTATGCAAAATATAGTTAAACACTATATGTTGACCTCTTTTAGTTTAGCCTTTTTTTTAGAGTACATACAATCATTGGTTAAATCCACTAAACCTCAATAAATTGTGAGGAAACTCTCTTGATTCCTAATTATTGTTTTTGACAATTTAGCCATTATGTGGTAGAGAAAAAATATTATTATTTTTAACTTTTACTTTTGCTTTTCAATGTCTAGTAAAAACCATTTTTTATCTTTCAAATCAGAATTTTTGCTATAAAAGATTCTAACTACGTTTTATCTAAAGTATTATCGAATAATTTACTGAATAATTAAGGTTTAAAGCCTCTCCTTGGTTGCGCCATGGCCTGTTGCCCTACAAAGAGAAAATAAATCTTTTTAGTCAATTTTCTTCTTTTAAAGAGAGGTAATTGTTAATTAATAATTACTAAGGTAGTCCTGCATACTAATGATGGGAATATACAGCGTATTCCATCTAAATGTGATACATTACTTTTAGTTAATTTTAGTTGAAATTTGGCTGAGGAATGCATCTAGTATTGAGTGAATACTCAGCACTTCAAAAACTATTTTTAAACCTGGTGCTACTGTACTTCATAAACCACTGAATACGCTGTATTTTTTTTAATTTCTCCCCTACTCCCGGTCTTCCAAACTCCCCACACACTCCACACTCCTGTTGCTTCCTTTATCATTACTATGCACCACCACCATGATTACCATTATTAATTTTTGAACTCTAGATGTTGAATACTGAGTTAAACTAATTTTCAGAAAAAAGGCTAAGTAGGTAGGTGTAAATAATTGCTAAAATGGAAACCACTTTTGAATTTCTGAAACAATTGAGATTGCTTTCCTAACGGAATGCTCCGCAAACCCTCCACTCCGTTCCGCTTGCTATAGCAAAGCAAAGCTGGCGCTAACGCAAAGCTGCGCTTTATATGTCGCGGAGCGTTAACCCAGTTGTGCGCTAGCAAAACGCTTCGGACATAATTATATTTAATTACGCCCACTTACTTATATCTTAAACCATACGTAGAGCTTCAGCTCACACTTATTACCGTCCCTGCTAGTAATAAACCCACCCCCACCAACTCACAACTACAACTTCCAATGTCACAGATAGAGCAAAAACTTTTAAAGAAAGCGAAATTGTTTATTTGATAATCTTAAAAAATACCCAATGCCGAAGAAAAAATTATCTATAATCAGGAAAAAATTACGTCTTTATTCAAGACTTTATTCAATATATTTGTCACCTTCACTAAGTACTAACCAAAGACTTAACAGTAGCAATCATCTGCTCAATATTCAAAGGCTTACTCAAATAATCAGATGCACCAGCAGCCAAACACCTTTCCCGATCGCCCGCCATTGCCATAGCAGTTACAGCAACCACAGGTACAGATTGCCATACAGGATGAGCCTTAATTTGCCTAATTAACTCAAATCCATCAATCTCAGGTAACTGAATATCCATCAAAACCAAATTAGGTAAAGCTGTGGCAGTAACCAAACCAGAATTAATCGTATCCAACATAGTTTTCCCATCACTAATTAACTCCACAGAATAACCCTCCAACTCCAAAACTTCCGAAATCAAAAGTTGATTATAAGGTTGATCTTCAACCACCAAAACTCGGCAAAAATTTTCACTTTCTAAATGTCTTTCAGTAACACTTTCTATCGATTTTTCAGTACCTATTTCTAATTCAGAATTATTAACTATTACCTCCTGTCGCATTTCCGTTAATGGTAACCAAACACGGAAAGTGCTACCCCGATTAACTGTTGAATTTAAAGAAACAGTACCCCCATGCAACTCAGCCAACTTTTTTGTCAAAACCAACCCTAAACCCGTACCTTCATGTCGTCGAGACAGAGAAGAATCTACCTGCTGAAAAGGGCTAAATAACATTTTCCATCTATCTTCAGGAATCCCTATACCAGAATCTTTTACCTCTAAACATAGATAGGGTGTACTAGGATTAATCGGAGAACAATCCGGTCGATAGTCACCTTGAATTTGATTACCATAAGCCAGACGTCCGCTAAGTTTAACTTGCCCTCCTTCTGGAGTAAACTTAACAGCATTAGAAAGTAAATTAATAATTATTTGCCGTATTCTACGTTGGTCTAAAAAAACTGTAGACAGACGATAATCTAATTCTAGAGATAAAGCCAACCGTTTTTTCTCAGTCCGTGGCTGAATCATTCTTAAACAATCTGTACAAACTTCGTGAATATTAATTGGCTCTAAATTTAACTCTGTTTTCCCCGCTTCAATTTTAGATAAATCGAGAATATCATTAATTAGTTGTAATAAATGTTGACCGCTTTTTTGAATTAGTTGAACTTGATTAAGTTGGCGATCGCCTAACTCCCCCGATGTTTGTCGCTGGAGGAGATCCGAAAATCCTAGAATGCTATTAAGTGGAGTTCTTAATTCATGAGACATAGAAGCTAAAAACTCAGATTTTAATTGAGAAGAGCGCTCTAATTCCTCATTAATTTGACGCAAATGTTCTTGGGATTGGGCCCTTTCTATAGCTACTCCCAAAGTACGACAAGCAGCAAACAGCATATCTTTTTGAGAAGCTTCTTGTAGTTGTTTGAGGTCGCGAGATTCTAGAGTCAAAACACCAATAATCGTCCCATCTGCGCCTGGGATTGGAAATATTCCTAGTTGACCAATGGCAGGATTACGAAATCCTGGTATAGAATTAGGGTGAGTAGAATAATTTTCCACATACATTGGTTCGCCAGTTTCTACCACCTCCCATAGTAATCCTTGGCCATAAGGGATGCCTCGTTTCAACAAATCCTCCATTTCAGTCACTGCAGGTTTACCGTAAGTAGCAATGAATTGAGAAGTAATTTGGTTAGATATTGGCCCTGCTTTGCGATTTTTTCCTTCCCCACTGACGACTTTGACATCCCCAAATGCAGCATTCATTACCTCGACCAGATAATTGAGAGCAAATTGGGCAATTTCTCTTAAGCTGTCTGAGTATTGCAGTCGTTCGTTGAGACCTAGGAGAAATCTTAATCTTCTTAATTCAGCATTGAGGCTAGCTTGAGAGCGTTGATGTACAGTCACATCTCGGAAGGTAAATAGGCGACCACCATCAGATGTGAGGGTGCAATCTGCGTTGAGGCAAATGCCGTTATCTTGCTTAATATAAAACGAAAAGTTTTCTGTTTCTGTTTTGAGCAGAGAGTTTTTTAGTTGTTGACATTGTTCAGTTGACCAATAGCCTTGACCAGCTATTTCGGCAAATATTACATCACTATGGGGCTTTTGGCCCAACCACTCTGGTAATAATCCCCAAATTTGAGCCAGTTTTTGATTAAAAAGTATTAAATGATGAGATTTATCAAATAAAGCGATCGCATTATCTATTTGGTTAAGAATGAGTTCTTGCTCTTCTCTTAACCTTTGTAAATCCATTTCAGCATTCTCCATTTTTTTTTCTTTTAATTTTGTCATAACTTATTTAATGGGAAGGCAAGTAAAGTTTTATTTACATAATTTTACAAAGTTTTATACTACTTAATTGTGAGCTTGATTAGATAGCTTTTGTGATCTGAAGCATACTAGAAATATTTCAGTCATAAATAAATTGCTGTAGTTAATAATCCTCATAAAATATATTAATATCTAGGCCGAAATTCCTGATATTTAAATTCAGATTGAGAAAAATCTTCAATGCTATTTTTCCTATTTTTCTATAGTAGACATCTCCAAAAATTAAAAATAAAATCAATTATTATCCATAAATTATCAATTATTCTTCCCTGTTCCCTGTTCCCTGTTCCCTGTTCCCTCATTTGGAGGAGATGTCTAGTAATTTTAGGTAAAAATAATTTTCCAATGATTAATTAATATTGGTCTCCATTTTGTCAGCTGTTCCGTATGGGGATTAATATTAGATATTAGATTTTTTCGAGATTTGATGGAGATGCTGAAATTAACTTACCTGTTTGACTTCTATCCGGAAAATGTCTATAATCTATAAAAAAAACTGTCGCCTATGAATAGCCAAGACCTAGCAAAATATATAGAAGCAACCAACAGCATTTCCAAACCTTGGCTGTTAGTGCAACTTCGGATGAAAAAATTACAAGAGCGTCGCACTCAAATTACTGCTGAAAAATATATTCAGGAGTTAGCAGATATTCATCAGGATTTAATGAAACTCGGAGAATGGTGGATAGGTATAGAAGATGAGGCTTTTGGTGTAAAATAATCAATTTTAGACTAACATTAAGTTATCAACTACAAATTGTCAAATTTGAATTTAGACTTATGTTAGCTTTTTACACCTAAAAACCTGTTAAATTTCCGTTATTTTTTTAAGTTTTACTTAGTGATACTATATTTTCCATTGATTCAGGAATGCTAGTTAACTTTTGAGTCTGGAAAAGTTCGCTTAAATTCATCAATCAAATCATCTATTTCTTCTAATGCCTGATTAACATCTATTCTAAGTGTACCTAGGTCAGGTTTTTCTAAGAGTCGTACTAGAGATTCTCGTTTACTTTCTATAGTAGCTACTCTTTCTTTGATTTTTTCTGCGTCCATTGTGAATTCCTTTTTTTATTACGCTTATATCATAAATTAGTTTAACTCAATGATTAGATTTATGGGCGTTGCACAGTGACAAATGATTTGGCATGATTTGCCAGAATGATTAACGTGCCTTGTTTTTTATCTGCCATTGTCCCGACCAATTTTTAGCAGCATCATTCCATAATGTGCAACCCCAATTTATGGGTATCATTAGATTTAAATCTAACATCTAAAATCTAACATCTTCTAAGATTATATGCTTTAAAATAAGTCAATATAATCATAGTAACTTTTATACCTGTATCAAAAAATTACTATTAGGTAAATTGTAGATAGACTAATATCTAGCGATTTTTATGAAATTATTATTTAATTTATAATATAATAAATGTCTAATTCAGACCCCGATCGGAAAAATTCCCCTGTCAATAAAGCATTATTAAAGCGAATTAATTCTCTAAGGAAGGAAGATGAAAGGTTATACAATATTTTAGCAGTAGATGTGTGGGCATTGGCTAAGACAATGGATGAATTTCAGCCTGGTTTTTGGACAGCTTTTATGAAAAATAGAGAGAAAGCTTTGAAAAAATTTATGGCTGATACAATTAAAAATAAGCAAAGAGACAATGACCGCCCACCTTTTCTCCGTTGATATTAGATTAATATATATAATCTGCACAACTGTATCCTCATTTATAGAAAAATGTTAGTTGTTTAGTCAACATATAAAATTCTTAAATATAATCATCATAATCATCGCCTTATCAGTTGACTAAAATCAGTTATTATGATAATTTAAATGATTATAAATAATTTTGATAAAAATTAAGTATCTGTGTTCATAATTATTAAAAATCAATGATTCACTTCAATCAAAGAAACTGCTTTAATATGGTTGATCTAAATTGACTATAAATGTAAAATCTACTCATAAAATACAAAAAAATATCTAAACTTAATTAACATTAAATGATATGTTACGCAAAATTTCATTAGCTACAGTAGGATTAATTTTAGGTGGAATTATTTCTGTAATTGGAACAGCAGCTTATTTTACCAATAATCCCACACTTAACTTAGCAGGATTCTTTTATGGAATTCCTTTACTTCTTGGAGGTCTTGCTTTGAAAGCTGCTGAACTTGAACCAGTAGCTTTTACTCAACCAACTACTCAGGAAATAGTAGCTCTAAGAGAACAACAAGCTACTCCCACCCAAAATCAACTGCGTAAAGATGTAACTCGCTATAGGTATGGTCAAAAAGTACATCTCGAAGAATCTCTAGCTCGCTTAGGTTTCAGTCCCATAGACGAACAGAGGCCCATAATGCGAGGGTTAAGAGAAATTGCAATTAATGGGGCTTACACTTTAGTGCTAGAGTTTGATTCTCGCTCAATTCCTCTAGATACCTGGAAGCAGAAACAAGATAAAATGTCAAGTTTTTTTGGGCCTGGCTTAAAGGCAGAAGTGAGTCAACCTTCAGAAGGAAAGATTGATTTGGCTCTGATAACTACTCCTGAAGCGGAAATGGCATCAGCATTAACAGATAAATAGTATTAAAAACTGAAAATTAACGTTTATGCCAGATTTTGAGGCGATACAAAGAAAAAAAGCTTCTTTCTTGCTATCCTCGACATCCTCCCGATACCAAAATTATCCCTATGGCTTACCAATTTCTCAAACTCACGATTTAGGTTTGCGGTTTTATAGCACGAGGTTTCGGAGATTTACTCTCTTCGGGTCTTATGGTCGAGCCACAGTACTTCCCCAACCCAACAGCTCCCCTACTCACCGCCAGCCCAGCGGCTGCAATAGCCTGGTAGTTTAGCATTTATATTGCCAGTATGCAAGATATTGTTCCGCATTCCCATAGGATACCAACGCTGTCGATATGGCACAAGTGTTATACCGACACTCAAGATCGATAAATTGATCGGCTTTAGCTACTTCTCCAAACGTACCACATACCATTGTAGGAATTGGCTAGGAGTAAATTCATACTCACAATAAGTATCTCGTAATTTTTGAGCTTGAGCATCGAGAGAAGATAATTTTTGTAAATCCCGAGGTAAATTATGTTGTTGTTGAGCTAAAATTTCTCGCAACTTTTCTAGAAGTTCTCCTGCTGTCATAAATTGTTCTGGTTTATTTGGTTCCAATACTACATAGTTTTCTTCTTGATACATTAGTGAATCAGGCATTTTATTTGCAAAACCTTGTGACTGTGACTCATACTTAATATTCTAGAATAAAGGAAAATAAACTACTACAGATAACTTTCATTGTAAAAAAAATAATAGTAAAACTACATATTCAGTAGAGGTTGACAAAATACGGAGGTATCAGAGTATAATAGAAAACCTATAAGTTATCTTTAGAGTAATGTCAAATGATCATAAATGCTAAAATTAAGAGATTACCACCAATAAAACTGAGCAAATTATCAATAAATAAAAGATAAATATAAAGTTGAGCACGGAAGATTCGAGATTGTGCTTTAAAAGCGAAATTCAAAAAGTAACTCTACCAAAGCTCAGGTGGGAGATGATAGCCAGGAGGTTTGAATAATGGCATGAAAAATGACTTGTAGAATTTATTCCGCCACTTCCTATAAAATAATGTAGGAGTTTTTTAGAATCATAACCATGACCAAATTAACCTTGAGACGGAAACTTCCCGTCGAACAATATTAATGCTTTTAAAGCTGCTGAGTTTGAGCATTTAACTTTATTCAATACTGAAGTAGCTAATAGCTTACCCTGAGTTGATAAATAGGAACTTCGTAAATACACAAGTAAAGATTTTCATCATCTGGAAATCAGTTCGATGTGAATTAATAAAACAATCCATAATTCTTGTGCATTGACGAAAGTTAAGAAGTTTAAACGATTACCTCTGGAAGTAAATAACCTTAGTTATTTTGTTAGTCATTAAGGTAATTTATTCACTGTTTGTTTATGTAAGTCTATATCGAGGTAAAAAAAAACGAATCCCTCTAGCAATTCATTGATTGGGTATGACGTTGATAAATGCAGTGCAGAGTGGAATCCGGGTCAAAATATAGTTCATTATTGTAGAGTGCGCCATTACGGTTAAAATATAAGCTGTAAAAGGTATTTAACAATCCGTCGCCGGACACCATTGAATATGTGTCAGTCCAGTACAAAGAACCAGGAATCCCTCTAGTAATTTATGTACTGAGTATGACGGTGAGAAATGCAATTCAGACTAGAATTCTGGTCAAAAGATAGGTCGATGATTAGATTTTTATCTCCTTTCAATATGTAGCTACAGAAAGCTATATTTGTAATCGATATGGATGATTTATAAGGTAGGGGTAAATACACAATCCTTCAAATGATTATAAGTTTAAACAGGTCGATTATTTCCCTATTTAAACAACTTTTGCTTCGCAATGCTGACGCAAACAGAATCTACGCGGTTTTGACCCGTGGAGTGTCAATTAGTAGAAAGAAAATAATAGCAATTTGCACTTGAGAAAATGATAAGTTCATCTGAAACTTCAACACCGAAAGAGCACAAGCCTTCCAAGCTAGAAGGCATTAAAGAGCGTAGTAACTTATTACGAGAACCCTTAGCAACTCAACTACTTGAAGATACAACCCACTTCAGTGAAGAAGCTATTCAAATACTCAAATTTCATGGTTCTTATCAACAAGATAACCGAGATAATCGAGTCAAAGGGCAAGAAAAAGACTATCAAATGATGCTGCGTACCCGTAACCCGGGTGGCTTTATTCCTCCTCAACTTTATTTAACCTTAAATAGTCTGTCTGATGAATATGGTAACAGTACACTTCGTGTCACAACCAGACAAGGTTTTCAGCTACATGGTGTCTTAAAGAAAAATCTCAAAACAGTTATTTCATCCATAATAAAAAATATGGGTTCGACCCTAGGAGCTTGTGGGGATATTAATAGAAATGTAATGTCTCCACCAGCACCTTATAAAAACCGTCCTGAATATCAATATGCGAAAGATTATGCTAATAAAATAGCCGATCTATTAACACCACAAACAGGGGCATATTACGAGATTTGGCTAGACGGAGAAAAAGTAATTAGTGCAGAGGAAGATCCTGAAGTAAAAGCAGCTCGACAGCGCAATGCTAACGGCACAATATTCGCCAATAGTGAGGAGCCTATTTACGGTACTCACTATATGCCGAGAAAATTTAAGTGTGCTGTAACTGTACCAGGAGACAATTCAATAGACCTATACACTCAAGATGTTAGCCTCGTTGTAATTACCAATGAAGCAGGAGAATTAGCCGGATTTAACGTCATAGCAGGCGGTGGTCTAGGTCGAACTCACAGAAAAGAAGAAACCTTTCCTTGCTTGGCCCAAGAAATTGGATATGTGGCCAAGGAAGACATATATGACTTAATAAAGGCAATAGTGGCCACTCAAAGAGATTATGGCGATCGCAGCAACCGTCGCCATGCCAGAATGAAATATTTAATCCACGACTGGGGAGTCGAAAAATTTAAGGCCAAGGTAGAAGAGTATTTTGGCAAATCCCTAGCACCTTTCAAATCTCTACCAGAGTGGAAATATTTAGACTTTCTCGGATGGCATCAACAAGGGGATGGAAAACTATTTTTAGGGATTTCTGTAGAAAATGGCCGTATAAAGGATGAAGGTCCATTTCAGCTAAAAACTGCCCTGCTAAAAATTATTCAGCAGTTTCAACTACCCATGCTGCTGACAGCTAACCACAACATAATTCTCTATGAAATAGAACCATCACAGCAACGGGCGATAGAAGAAATTCTGATTCAACATGGCATAAAAAAGGAAAAAGACATCGATCCCCTGGTACGCTATGGGATGGCTTGTCCCGCTTTCCCAACTTGTGGGCTAGCAATTACAGAGTCAGAAAGGGCCTTGCCTGGTATAATGGGACAAATTCGGCTATTGTTGGACAAGGTGGGACTAGCACAGGAGCATTTTGTCATCAGAATGACAGGATGTCCCAACGGTTGTGCTAGACCCTATATGGCGGAATTAGGATTTGTCGGTAGTGCTCCTGAAAGCTATCAGATTTGGTTAGGGGGTTCACCCAACCAAACACGACTGGCAAAAACTTATACTGACCAACTGCATATCAATAAGCTGGAAGCTGAGTTAGAGGCAATATTTGTCTATTTCAAGCAGCAAAGGCAACCAGATGAGAGTTTCGGCGATTTTTGTAATCGTGTCGGTATTGAAGCCATACGTCAGTTTGTAACCAACTATCAATCTAGTTTCTCGATGAATACAGATATTAACAACCCAGCTTTTACCTCTATCAATTCTGAAAATAATCCTCCAGTAGTTACTCAAGTAACTCCTGAAACAAAACCTCCAGAGGATGGAGTTACCCAAAATCAGGATACAACCCAACAAACAACTCAGGAAACAATTCAGCAAGTTTATCCTCAAGTAACTCCACCAGCAAATGTCGAGAGTAACCCTCCGGTGACTCAACCGACAATTACTCCAACTGAACAACCATTAACTACTCCTGTATCTAACGAAGGGGCTAATAGTACAGCATCGTTTGCTCCTCCTGTTAGTCAAGAAGCTAATCAACCTCCTGTTAGTCAAGAAGCTACTAATCAACCTTCTTTTACTCAAGAAGCTACTGGTCAATCTTCTTTTACTCAAGAAGCTAATCAATCTTCTTTTGGTCAAGAAGCTAATCAATCTTCTTTTGGTCAAGAAGCTGGTCAACCTTCTTTTGGTCAAGAAGCTGGTCAACCCGTTGCTCTTCCGGAGAAGCCAAAAGATACCAGCAAAATGCGGCATCGGGTTAGCGTTAGGGATGAAATCTACACTAAGCTCAAAGAGGAGTCTAAGCGTCAGGGTAAGCCAGTAGTACAATTAGCGACTGAAGCAATATCAGAGTACCTCGAAAAAATGAGGCAAAATGAAAGCCCAACTACTACTGATGAAAGTCAAGTACAAATATAGGTAGTGGACCGACACATCTAAAATGGTGCGTTACGACGGATTGTTAAATACTTTTGACAGTTTATATTTTAGCCGTCTAACGCACCCTACAATAATGAACTATTTTAGGTGAACCGCGGCAGTAGGCTGGTGAATCTATATGTTCACACGTAAGGGTCTTTATTCTCAAACGTTGTCATTTATACCCGCGCTCTCCTATAAGTATAAGGGAGCTTCGGGAGGGGGCTAATAAATGTGCGGAATTACTTCCGCACAACCCCTAGAGATGAATCACAATCAATTGTCGCCGACATGTTTGCGTTAGCATTCCGCAGGAAAAAGCTACGCGACATTTTTGCGTTAGCTCCTTATGAGACAAGAGGCAGCATGATCTAAGAAATAAGGTCTCAAGCCTCTCCTTGGCTGCGCCACGGGGTCTTCCCTAAAAGGAGATAAAACGCCATATCCAATCGACCAAGAGAAAAAAATATTCCCGATCTAAAGCGAACGACAGATGGCGGTAGTCACTGTTAACACCGACAGAAAAATTGTTTAGAGTAACTATCCCGTTGAAAAATGAGTTTTAAAAATTCAATCTCACATCGAAATACTTATAGATAGACCTAGACTCTGAAGTATCACCCAATGACTGATTTGCAAAGATTAGCGATCGCTCCCTCTCAAATTAATCAATATAACGTTAATTTAACTCCCGATCAACAACATTACTTGGGTCGAGTGCTACGACTTTCTCCTGGCGACAAATTTATTCTGATGGATGGTAATGGTCATTGGTGGTTATCTACACTTAAATTAGACACTTCTAAAAAAACTGAATTAACTGCAATTATAGAAGAAGAAATTTATATTAAAAATGAACTGCCAATAGAGCTAACTCTAATTTCTGCTTTACCCAAAGGAAACAGTTTTGATGAAATTATTAGACATAGTACGGAATTAGGAGTTGCTCATATTTTACCAGTCATCAGTTCTAGAACGTTGCTTAAACCTAGTCCGCAAAAGTTGCAAAGGTGGCAAAAAATAGCCCGTGAAGCAGCCGAACAATCAGAGCGTCAAATAGTTCCAATTATCAGAGAAGCTATAAAATATTCTACAGCTTTATCATTATTCCAGAATCAAAATTTATCTAACTATCATATATCTAACTATCATAAATATATATGTGTAGCTCGTAATAATTATCCCCACTTACTACAGAGTTTATTAGCTAATCAACAACCTGAATCAATAGTAATTGCTATAGGTCCAGAAGGTGGTTGGACTAATACGGAAATAGAAGCAGCGATCGCCACAGGTTTTCAAGCAGTTTCTATGGGTAAACGTATTTTACGAGCCGTGACAGCTCCTTTAGCTGCATTATCTCTAATAGCTGCTACATTAGAGAAAGAATAAATATAATTTACGGTTATATTTATAGATAAGGTTCTTTTATTCCTTCTTCCTTCTTCCTTCTTCCTTCTCACTTCTTCCTTTATATATGAAAGAAATTAAAGAAGTTGCTACTGCCTTAGAACAAAAAAACTACCAAAAGGCAGCAAAATTACTTAAACAATTACAAAAACAACATCCTCAAAACCCGTGGATAGAATTGTATATTGGTCGGTGGTATGAGGAAACAAATAAATTAGAATCAGCAGAAAAATTTTATCGAAAACTACTTAAAGATGCTACCAACCCACAAGTAGTTGTACAAGCACGTCAAGGTTTACAAAGAATAGAAACTATTGAAAAAAATCGCCAACAACAAGCGATCGCCACTGCTAAATCTGACCCCAAAAATATTGAGCCAGGAATACTTATTATTGAAGCTGTGAGTAAAGAAAATAAACAGCAAGCAGCTCAAAATCTAGCTAGAATTATGAAAATTGACCCCTATACTGCCAGAATGCAATTACAAAGTAGAGGGTGGAGAATTTATCGTTTGGGAGCCATTGGGGAACTAAAAATTTATGGTGAAGAAATGCTTAAAGTAGGTATTCCTGCATTTTGGGCAAAAATATCCGATATTGAGCAAATACATATTTTTAGAGTTCAATATTTTGAATCTATTTCTCCCCAAGCAACTATTGTTTGTCTAAATGAACAAGATAAAATGGGGAGTTTAAATTTTAAGTGGTCAGAAATAGTAGCTCAAGTTGAGGGATTATTACCTATTTTTATGAATATAATGGATTACGATCTGAGGCGACGCTCCCAAAAAATTCGTCATAAAGAAATAACTCAAGATTATGCAAATATATTAGACCTACATATTCCTAGTCGCCGTAGTATTATTAGATTTTGCGACCAAAATTATCAATATCAAAAAGGAGTTACTCTATCGACTCAGACTCAAGAGCAACCCCTATCAATATCAAGAACTACAACAAATAGAACTAAATGGAATGACTTAGTAAATAACCTCGACCAAAAGCTAGGAAAAGTAAAAATGTGGTCTGATTTTACCCCTTTTGGAGAAGTGGCAAGCCGAGATTACACTCAACTATTAAGTCGTCTCAAGTCTAATGTTGATATATCCCGTAAAGCAGAAACAAGTTGGGACTCAGCTTTTCAGTTATATAGTACTTTAGTATTTTTGACATACTCCCGAAGTTGCGCTTGAGGGACAACGCGGGATTCTTCAACCCGCAAAAGAGTTGCAGTTTATACAAAGGTGATGTCCTCCCCCTGTGTCGAACAGTATACCATCTTCTGACTCTCATCCCGGCGCTGAATCGAATATTACAGCGCAGGACTTCCCGCCAGGAAAGTTAAAAACTTAGGGGCATGATTATGATATAGCAATTAAAAGTTAAAAGCTACTTTTTTTCACCCCTTGATTAATGTTTTGACCAAACTAATACTATTTTCGCAGATTCATATCCTGAGCCATACTCCGGAACATACTCATACTTGGGCCGGGGCGACGACGTTTGGCAGTAGGCTTTGGCATTAAAAAGTTGGGAGCGAACAAAACTACCTCTTCTGGTTTCTGAGAAATATTAACGTTAGTTACTGGAGGTTGTGGTGCAGCAACTTTGGGAGGTGCTGGCTCTTCTAGTTTAGCTCTTTGAGATTTTTTAGCAGCCTTTGCAGCTTTTGCAGTTTCTGTAGCTGGTTTAGCTTCAGTTTTTGCAGCTTTTGGTGCTCCTTCAGTTTTTGCTGGCTCTTGCTTGGGAGCATCAGTGCCCTTAGCATCGTCAAATTCTAATAGATAGTCTGACTTCTTTCCTAATAAATTTCCGAGAATGCCGAATACCCCGGCAAATAATCCTCCGATAAAGGCTAACATTATTTTTATCTCCTAAATAATTTTTTGTACAATTGCTTACAATTAAATACTCTATTTGTTAAGTTATGAGGTAGCGTAAGCTTTGTCTACATTTATTCATAAAACGTTACATTTAACATAATTTTAAGTATCAAAATAATAAATATATATTAGACA
The DNA here is from genome assembly GCA_049647275.1 of Microcoleaceae cyanobacterium. Classification (GTDB taxonomy): domain Bacteria; phylum Cyanobacteriota; class Cyanobacteriia; order Cyanobacteriales; family Microcoleaceae; genus JASJEE01. Next base: position 10,956 of record JBARXI010000910.1, on the reverse strand, counting down.
TCTCCAAAAATTAAAAATAAAATCAATTCTTATCCAGAAATTATCAATTATTCTGCCCTGTTCCCTGTTCCCTGTTCCCTGTTCCCTCTTTTCTGGAGATGTCTATTATATAGAACCCATTTGATATCTATATAAATAATTACCATAGTTAACTCTTTTAACCATCAATTTTGAGGAAAAATCTGCTCTGTTTGTGGAATTTGTCTTCCTTACCTCTCCCCACATCTTCCTTCTTCTCTCCTGTCTCCTGACTCCTAACTAAAAAAACGCTCTTCATTGACAAAGATACCAAATGCGTTCTATAGAGACTAAAGAGCAAAAAATTGATAATTGTTAACAGAATGTCTCATAATTCCGGGAAATAGTAACTTGAATATTTGAGACCCATCGAGAGACTCTCAGGACTTATGTAACATTTTTTGTTATAGAGTAGCTGTGGTGTAAGGTGCGTTGCAATACACCCGACTACAGGTAAGAGTTACGGAGTTAGTCCCGAACTCCACAAAAGCGATACGGCTGATGCCACGCTCCGCGATCGCCCCAGCCTAAACTGTAAAATAAGCCATACATAACTCAACAGGAACATGGACAGTTTAAACAAACGTAATCCCGTATTACTAATCCACGGAATTTGGGACACCACAAAAATCTTCCATAAAATGTCCCAATACTTAACAAATTCAGGTTGGGATGTATATTCTCTGAACTTAGTTCCTAATTACGGCATTGTAGGAATTGACAAACTAGCCGAACAAGTAGCTGATTATATAACAAATACATTTCCACCTAATCAACCCTTTGATTTGATCGGCTTTAGTATGGGAGGAATAGTCAGTCGTTACTACGTTCAAAGATTAGGCGGTATTGAGAGAGTAGAACGTTTCATTACCATTTCTTCTCCCCACAACGGCACATTAACAGGCTACGCTTTAAATTTACCAGGCCCGTCTCAGATGCGTCCTAAAAGTGCTTTTCTGGAGGATCTAAACCAGGATATTGCTGTATTAGAAAAAATAAATTGTACATCTATCTGGACACCTTATGATGCGATGATTTTGCCTGCAAAAAGTTCTCAAATGCCAGTAGGTAGAGACATTAAAATAGATGTTTTTCTTCATGCTTGGATGGTATCAGATCGACGAGTTATCAAAATAATTGTTGAGGAATTAAAAACAGCACCAAAATCAAAACCAACTATTAATTTTATCAATTGAACTTAAAACCTACTTTAATGTGTCTACTTCAGTTAAGTTTTGCCTGACTTTAGAGGTCTAAAAATGACATCTTTTCAAAGATAATTTGAGTTTAGGTGTTCCCTCGATCTACTCAGCTTCAGATTTCATTATTGGTCTGGATCGACTCCCATCTGACGTAACTTTTCTGCTAATCTTTCGGCACGTTGATATTCTTGTTCCGCACGCTCTTCACCAGTCAATAATAAATTACCTGAACTATCCCACCAACGTAACCAAGGTAATTCCATATTATTGTAAGTTCCTTGCCAAATTCCTAACTCAATACCTAATTGGGAAATGGGAAAATGACCCCGTTCATTAGCCTCTACAAGTTGATAATTATTAGAAGCTAAACTATACAACTCAACAGAAGCTTTTTTCACTTCATAAATACCGTAAAATGGTACTCTAATCCCTCGTTCATAAACCCAAAATTTACCTGGTTTTCTATCATCTTGAAAATCAGATATTGCTGGTGGAGTTTTATCTCTTTCTTCGGAGCCATTTCCAGAAACAAATTCTAATACAATTAGGGGAGCAATATATTCTTGCCAAAGTACATAAGAACGTCGTGCTTGTTCGTTAAGTAGGGGTGGAACATTGGGAACGTAAAACCAATCTGGTGCTTCTGCACCTCGTAGGGGGGGTCAGTTAGTCGCCAATAAATCCCACAGTCTTGACCTATCGCATATTCTCCGTCAGGATGAAGTCTATCGAGGTTAGGTTTGATGGAATTGGTTAATAATATGCTTTGGTGATGTTCCTGAAAATTTTTCACAAATCTACCATCTGATTCTGGTAGTTGGGTATGATCTGGAATGGAAGTAATATCCAGTTCATCCGATTTAGTAATTACTATTTTTTTCATCGGGGTATTGGTTACCGAAAAATTGTGGTTTAAAGCCTCCCCTCGATCGGGGATAATAAATAAAAATTTTCATGATTAGTCAATCCTCTTCTTTTCAAAGAGAGGTGATTTTCAATAATGAATAATGAATAATGAATAATTAATAATTAACAATTATTAGATCGAGCATCTTAGAAAGCATCTTCTACGTTAGGATGTCAAAAAGGAATAATTAGGACAAGAAGGTTCTTGATGGTTATTCTATTCCATTCATCATAAAAAGATATAGCGTTTCTCAGCCACGTCTGCGTACAGTTGTCTTTTTCTTCCCTATTGCCAGATGAGCTTTTGCCTAAAATAAACGAATTTTATACCTCACCAGCATGATAATTGCTATATGAGTTATACCAATTTGATAAATATTTGCTACAAATAGCTAGGCTATCTCTTAGGAGTCAGGAGTCAGGACTCAGGAGTCAGAATGAATAACTTCCATACCATTTTTTAGGTATAAACTTATCTTTTTCTCTTGGTGCGCGTTCCGCAAGCGAGCTGGCGTCGTCGCGGGGTCGCACCGCTTATACCGTTTCACGCTTAGTCAGAAGTCAGAAGTCAGAAGTGATATTTGAGCTACTTGAAACCTAAGTTTTACAGTAATTTCATCTTATTATTTCACTTCATCAGTTATCAACTATTTGTGACATTTTTTAAGTGAATTGGTATTAGTCAAAGGGATATCTCCTTGAAAGTCTTTTTATCACCACAATTATTCGTAAAATTCTTTTTTCACGCTTGGTATTAAATCTTTTTTAGGGAAAGCTCTCGTTACAGTACAAATATCAGAAAAAGAACTACTGATAAAAGTATGTTTTTGAGAGCTTTCTCATATCTCGTTACTAAACTAATTTAAACTTCTACAGCATCGCCAACTTCTTGATAATCATTACAGCCAAAAATTGCCTCTGCATGACAATAAAACTTGAACTCTAGTAAATTATGAAATGGGTCTTCCAAGAAAAAAGTACGATGTTCCAAAGGAGAATTTGTAAACCTCCGCTTAGGTGGTTGATAGAATTTCAAATTATTTTTTTTAGCACGTTCTAGCAAAGCCTCCCATTCACTTTCTAACCTAAAAACTAAACCAAAATGTCTTGGATAAATACCTTTTTGTGGTTCTAAAAGTTCTTTAGAAACATGAGCAACAATTTGATTGCCGTAAAGATTCAAAATTATAGAATTGGGAGATTCTCGCCCAACTTCACAACCTAAACCCTCGGCATAAAATTCTTTAGTTTCGTCAATATCATTAACGGGAAAAGCTAAGTGAAAAATAACTTGATTCATGCTTAGTTCCTAGTAATGGACAAATGTTATTTTCTACTGAAAACATCCTTAAATATATTAAAATTCCAACAGATGTTTTCGGTGGGTAGATGCCATGTTATCTAATATTAATTCTGTGAATCCCTGGTTAGTAGCTATGGGCTTAAATACTATCTTACTCAGTCTCGTCTATTTTGCCCCAAAAAAGTTGTTAACTCCGGCGGGAATAGTTCATGCTTGGATACTGGGAGTATTAATTTGGGGAAGTCTTGGTTGGCCTGGATATGTCGTTGTGGTATTTTATTTTTTGGTAGGTTCTGGTGTTACCCGCATCGGAATGGCCGAAAAACAGGCAGCCGGAATTGCCGAAAAGCGTGAAGGGGCTAGAGGGCCAGAAAATGTTTGGGGTTCAGCTCTGACTGCTGCTATTTGTGCTGTGGGAATTTGGGTTATTGGCTTTCTATACCCGGATAATACTCCACTAGCAAATTTGCCATTGCTGTTGATGTTGGGTTATGTGGCTAGTTTTAGCACGAAGCTTTCTGACACTTGTGCTAGTGAGGTAGGGAAGGCTTATGGTAAGCGGACTTTTTTAATTACGACCTTACAACCTGTGGCACGCGGTACCGAAGGAGCTGTGAGTTTGGAGGGAACTTTGGCCGGTATTGTGGCTTCGGTAGCGATCGCTTTCCTCGGTTGGGTTGTAGGTTTAATTGACTTGACAGGAGTCATTTTTTGTGTAATTGCTGCCTTTATTGCTACTAATTTGGAAAGTGTAATTGGGGCAACAATGCAGTCTCAGTTTGAATGGTTAACAAATGAAGTGGTGAATATTATTAATACTTCGATCGGGGCGGTCGCTGCAATTTTATTAGGGATATTTTGGTACTATGGCCTAACCTTGTTAGTTTAGCTAAAATTTATGATGAAAATTGGGTAAATTTGCTTTTAGATATTATCGGTTAAGATAAACTAAAATTTGGAACAAAATTAGTAAAGAGAGGAATTTTCCGAATGGAATCTAAACCACTATTAACAATAGGTGAAGAACAGTTATCTTGGGGGCAGGGTTTAAGATACTTACAAGCTTCTGGAAAGTTACAATCTTTTGTTACAGAAATTGTGCGTCAATATGTAATAGAGCAAGAATTACAATCTAGAGAAGATTTGAATATAAATCCGGCTCTTATTCAACAGGCTATGATTGATTTTAGATTGCAAAGAAAGCTTGAAGATCAACAAAAATTTCAAGAATGGTTACAACAAAATCGTATTAACTATAATGCTTTGGAAGCACAAATAACAAATTCTTTTAAATTTAAGCAATTAAAAGACTCAATTACTTCAGAGAAAATCGAAGCATATTTTAATGAACGCAAAGCAGGTCTAGATTATGTAATTTTATCTAGAATTGTGGTCGAAGATAAAGAATTAGCAGATGCTTTGCACCGGAAAATAGTAGGAGAAGGGAGTAAATTTGAGGATTTAGCCAAGGAATATTCAGTCACAAATGATAAGAATTTTAATGGTCTTATGGGTGCAGTTAGTATCGGTAGTTTACCAGAAGAACTGAAAAATACCGTGACTACAGTTAATCCTGGAGATATTATCGGGCCATTTCAGACAGATAAATTTTGGAGTCTATTTAGACTAGAGCAGTTACAAGGCGCTTCTTTAGATAATCCTGAAACTAAGAAAAAATTGGAAAATGAACTGTTTGAACGTTGGGTGGCTGAGAAACTTCAAGATAATAAAATTACTCTCCATGTTAATGATTAAATTAACAGTATAAAGAGCGGGGAGTTTTGTTGAGGGAAGAGTAGGGAAGTTATATGGAACTTTCCTACAAAAATATTTGATTTATAACTAAGTATCCAAAAATGATATTTTGATTGAGAATAAGAAGAGATTAAAATTTATTCCTCATTTGCAGTAATGTTGTCATATTAAGTTAGATGAACTTTTCCAATACCTGAAAAAGACAGAACTTTTAGAGAAAATAAGGAAAAAAGATGAGTGATGAAAATAAATCCATTCATGAGTTTGATTTTAGATTAATCTGCGAATATTATTCGACCATAGAACGACAAGGGCCGGGGAGTCCTGAAGTAACTATTAAAGCTTTAAGCTTTATTGATAATCTGACAAATGAATCAAAAATTGCTGATATAGGTTGTGGAACAGGTGGTCAGACGATGGCGATCGCTAATCATACGTCAGGGCATATTACAGGCATCGATCTGTCTCCCACCTTTATAGATTCATTCAATATTAATACTCAGAAACTGAATCTTCAGGATAGAGTTAATGGCATTGTTGGTTCAATGGACAACCTTCCTTTTCAGAATGAAGAATTAGACTTAATCTGGTCAGAAGGAGCAATCTACAATATTGGATTTGAAAGAGGTATAAATGAATGGTATAAGTTTTTGAATAAAGGAGCTTTTATTGCCGTTTCAGAGGTATCTTGGTTCACTGAAGAACGACCTGTGGAAATTGATAAGTTTTGGAATAATGAGTATCCGGAAATAGACACTATTTCACATAAGGTGAAACAAATGCAAAAAGCTAGATATATTCCAATTGCTACTTTTGTGCTGCCTGAAAATTGTTGGACTGAACATTTTTATGCTCCGCAAGTTTCTGCACAGGAAAAATTTTTGCAAAAATATGTAGGTAATAAAAGTGCCGAAGAACTTGTAGAAAATCAACGGCATGAAGCTGAATTGTATTTTAAATATAAAGAGTTTTATGGTTATGTTTTCTATATAGGAAAAAAGATTTAATGAAGCGGTCAGCGGTCAGCAGTCAGCAAAGAGAAACGATTTAAAGTTCCCTGCTGAGGAAGTCTGAAATTATATGAGAGAATAAGTTGAAAACCTACTTTTAACTTATGCCTCGTCAACCTATAAATCTACCCTCAAATTGCACTTTCCACATTACAGTACGCTGCAACAATAAAGAATTTAACTTGGCTAAACGTGCGACCCGAGAAATGTCAAGCGAATATTAATTACTTGATGGCAGTTTCCTCTTTGCTAAAATCTGCTGCTGGTAATTTTGGCATATTAGGTAGCTCTAAAGGTGGTGGTGGTGGGGGAATTTCCCTGCTAACTTCTTGCAGTGAGAGTTGCAGAAGCTTTTTCTTTTCGAGTAGCGATCGCCTTTCTGTCACTCTATCACTCAAAACCTCTCCAGCCTTGACCAATTCTGATTTTACTTTCAAGTCATCAGGGTTGCTTAGTGTCATGTTAATTTTCAAGCTTCTGGGAATGTCGGTGCTTTTTTTCTCTACAAGTTGATTCTCTGCTTTTGGTATTGGCGCAGGAGAAGGAGCTGGAGCTGGTTTGTTAGTAATTCCAGTACAGGCAGTAATTAGAGTTCTGTAGCAATAATCAGTTGTCTCATGCTCTACAAGTCAAAAGTTGTTGTTATTCTAGCACGATAGGATGGGCATCCATTTTGTGTAGGTGGAAATTACTATCCTCAACATTAATATCGGTCTATTTTTAGAGTGGTGGGAAAGTTTTATGAAAATTTGGGGTGCGTCAACTCTTAGCTAGTTAGCGCGCCTTTAATAATTAACAATCATAACCCTTAACTCCCCCGTTCCGTATCGATTATTAACTTCCAATTGCTCTAATCTCGCAGCATAAAATATCAACTTTTCCCCCTCTACCCATATCGGCCATAAATAGTTATTTGAAACAGGAAAGTTGAGACTATTAACATCATCAACTTTCTCCAAACTCCCAAATACATATACCTCATCAGCTGCTTGTAGAGAATTTAATTTCTCCAAAATAGGCTCATCTTTCAGCGTTACTATTTTCGTTTCTGTAGACGCTGTTTCTCCCTGATTTACTCTAATTTTCTCAATTAAAATCTCTACATTTCCACTATTACCAGCTCGATAAATGTAACCTTGAGAATCTTGAAGTATAAATACAGAACCGTCTATTTTCAAGACTCTATATTCTTGGTTAATAGCTTGGCGATCGCTCGACCTAAAGCCCTCTACCTTTGCCATAATTAAATATTGATTAGAATGAGCATTGTAGTAATCAATTGCTGATGATTGATTACCTAATGCCTGCTCATAAATTCTAATTAATCCTCCCTGGCTGTGAAGATTAAAAATACCTATACTTCCTGCAAAAATAAATATTAGTAGTATAAATTCTGCAATACTTCCAGTTTGAAATCTCAAAGCAGGATTACGGAAAATAATCACCGATACTTTTGTGGGGAAAAAGAAATTAACCCCAGACTTAGTAAACATATTTCCAACAATGCCGGATACGTACCCGCACACGACCGCTAGTAGGAGAGGGGCGGGGGGAGAGGTCAAAATTTAGATAAAACTTACCCACATTTTAAATCTAGACACGCTAGTAGGTTGGGTTGAGGAACGAAACCCAACACGGGCGTTATTGTTGTTGGGTTTCCTACGTCAACCCAACCTACAGGACTGAGTGCTGAGTAATGACCGCTTCTTTAAAAACTAATAAATGAAGCAGTCTTACCAAATTCTCCTGTAAAAACAAAAGAATTTATCGGTTTACGACTGCGGGGAGAAAGCTCTCTTGCTTGTAAAGACTCAGGCAAAATATCCGGTTTTTCTGGATACCCAATAGCTATAGCGGCCACTGGTTCATATCCTTCTGATATTTTATATAATTCACGCGCTTTATCAAGATGAAAACCTCCCATTTGATGAACTCTCAAACCCATTTCTGTTGCTTGAAAAGTTAAGGAAGCAACTGCTAAACCCACATCGTGAAAAGCGTGTCTATTCGGTTGATTATTTCGGTCAAAAAAAAGTTTAGTTACAGATAGCATTAATACAGGAGCAAGACTTGCCCAAGGTTGATTTCCTTCTACTATGCAACTGAGAAGACGTTCATATTCAGCAGGATTTTCCTTAGTAGCAACTATGAAACTCCAAGGTTGTTCATTGAAACAGGAAGGAGACCATTTTGCTGCTTCTAGAAGAGAAAGTAAAACATCTGAGGAAACTATTTTGTCAGCAAAAGCTAAAGGACTCCAGCGTTGTTTTAATAACTCATTAATTGGATATTGAGTTTCTGCGGGTTTTTCCATTTTTTAATTTATTTAGTAATTAGTTTACTTAAGGCACATAAAATTTGTATAGCGGTTCTCTTATGAATGAGATACAGCATTTTTTCACTATTCACTATTTCCTAATAAATGCTATATCTTACACCCCCATTTTCCGGCGAATAAAACTTTCTACAGACTCCATTTTTATCTCAAATATTATCTCCAAATTCTCAACTTCTTCTGGAGTGCAGAAAAATTCATTCGCCAACAATACTCTTAAAGTACCCAGATTTTTTTGTAATTCAGAATTAAATAATCCCAGAGTATTTCGTAATCCATCAAACACAAACAAAGGCGGATTAATAACTATAGGTTCCCGGTTAAAAATCTTACTAAATATCTGAGCAATTTCTCCTCTAGAAAGAATTTCCGGACCGCCCACAGGCAATACTTGATTACAAGCAGCTTCCACTCTAACAGAATCCACAGCAATTTTAGCCAAATCATCCGTACTAACTATTGAAGTGCGATTTTGCGGGTCTCCAATTAGTAAATAAACTCCCGTATCTCTAAATCTTTCCGCCAGTGGTAATAAATTAGATGCAAAACCAGAAGGTTGCAAAATAGTATAATTTAACCCACTAGCTTTGAGATATTTTTCCACCTCTCTTTTTGCTTTAAAAGTAGGTGAATCTTCATATCCTCTTTCTGCTCCCAATACAGAAATAAATACAAAATGTTTAACTCCAACTTTCACCGCACAATCTATCAGTTCAATATTCGCTCGATAATCAACAGCTTGAACATCTCCAGGCCCACCATGAGCACTAATAATATACTCAATACCTTCGCAAGCTTTGTGAATATCCTTGTCTATTTTTAAGTCACCTATAAATACTTCAGCCCCACGATTTTCCAATTCAGAATAACGAGAAGTCAGCCTGACAAAAGCACGGACTGACATTTCTTCCTCTCTCAATATCCGAATAATTCTACGCCCTAAATCTCCGGCTGCTCCTGTTACTAAAAACATAATTATTTGTAATTTTTATTGATTGCTTAGTGTCAGTAAATTTGGGGATAAAAAATCCCATATTGATTCTGCTCCAAGTTAACCATTATTTAGGCACTAACAACAAGCCCAACAACTGTTCCACCTACCTACCACCTAACACCTAACACCTAACACCTACTACCTTATTCATTGACAATTCGACAATAACTGGTGTATGATCGCTTGGCTTTGGTAGCATTCTTGGAGACTTATCAATTATACAACTGGTTGCTTGTTGAGACAGGGGTAAGCTAAGATAATGATGGTCAATACGCCAACCACGATTACGACGAAAACCAGCAGCTCTATAGTCCCACCAACTGTAATGACCCCCTTCAGTTGTAAATTTGCGAAAAATATCAACTAAGCCTAATTCAAGAATTTCTTGTAAAGCCTGACGTTCTCGATCAGATAATCCAACAGAATTTTTACATCCTTCTGGGTCGTGAATATCCCGGTCTTCTGGAACAATATTAAAATCCCCACAAACACATAAATTTGGTGACTTGTCAAGAATATTTTTTAGATATTCATGCAATAGTTTTAACCAATCAAGTTTATAATCATATTTTTCACTACCAACACTAGCACCATTAGGAACGTACAGATTAATGATGCAAATATCATTTATTGTGCCAGTAATTAACCGCTTTTGGGCATCAAAATCTCCCACTGTATCGACACCTAAAATTGGTGTAAACCCACTACTAACATTCTGCATAGGGGAACGGCTAAAAATTGCCACACCATTATAAGATTTCTGACCAGAAATATAAGTATGATAACCTAACTGTTCAAAAGGCAAGCGGGGAAAGTCTTGGTCAATAACCTTAGTTTCTTGTACGCATAGAACATCAACAGGATTTACTTGTAACCATTCTATAACGAGTTGTTGACGGCTGCGAATTGAGTTGACATTCCAGGTGGCTATTTTCATGATAAATTATCAAAATATAATCTTTAATTAGACTTATTGTAGAAATCAGGAACGGGGAGCGGGAAAGAGCAGTATAAACAAAATAGAAAGGAAAAAAGATTTTATTTTCTCTTTTGCCAGATGTCTCTTTACATAAATAATTATACTTAAAATCTACTCTAGAAAAAATAATTTTATATGTATCAAAAAAAATCACCTAAACTCAAGCAAAAAAAAATCTATCAAATTCACTTAAGCACCTACACAAAATTAATTACATATTCTTTTCCCAAATTTTCTAGCACTTTTTTGAGATATTTTTTTAAGCTACTCCAACTTCCCTTGGCATTAACTTCAATCCACTCATACTTGATAAACTTCCACAATATTTCAATTAAGTTTTCCTTTGGTGAGTAGGTAGGCAACCAAAATATTTCTAAATTTTTCTGTTTCCATTCTTCTAGTTTTTCAATCATTTTATCTGTAGTATGAATTGGAGCTTGGTCCATAACTACTA
>JBARXI010000909.1:0-3274 GCA_049647275.1 Microcoleaceae cyanobacterium | reverse complement strand
TAAGGGGGGGACTGGAGGGGTGAGAGTTAGTAGGGTGCGTTAGCGGAGCGTAACGCACCATATTATCTATATTTTAGCCTAGCTCTCTTGGTCTTCGGGACATTCTAGGAGTTGTTGAATTAGTTGTGCGTATGCTGTTAGGCGTTGTTCGTTCATGGTGTTTTTTTTATATGATAATTATTGATGATTCTCTCTTGCTGCAATTAAAACCTCTAGATAGAGGCGATCGCTTAATTGATCCCCCCTAACCCCCCTTGGAAAGGGGGGAACTGGAGAGGTGAGATGATTGCTGCAATTAAAACCTCGATATAGAGATAGAGATAGAGGCGATCGCTTACTGGAACATTGGCTTGCTGGAATAGTCATCTTAAAGATGACTTAAGCTATTAGCCAAGGATTAAAATCCTTGGCAAACTTGGCAAACCTTGGCAAATCAAAGGTATTAGACAGGTTCCCAAATTTCTTTCAATTTACCCAAAATTTGTTTAGCCAATTTTTGAGTAGTCCGCGGCACCGACTTAATTTCCGCCACAACTTCCCCTACCTCATCTCTGTTAGCAACAGCCATTTTTTCCTCAACAACCTTACCCACCGCAGGCAAGTCACCCACCAAAACCTTTCCTCCTTTACCGCGCCAGTTACCGCCATCATCAGGAGATTGACGATAAATGGCCTCAAATGCAGCAGCCATCAAACCCAAGGATTTTTCCTGAGTTTCTGCCTCCACAATATTACGAAATTGTACGGCTAAAGGATCGTCGCTCAAGAGGAAATTCCTGCCTACTTCTAACTGCATTAAATAATCTAATAATTGTTCAGCAGGTTGTAACATTTCCAGAGAAACATAACCATCAGATTCTGTTAAATCTGCCAAACTAATAAATCCTAAAATATCGCCAAAATCCAAAGATTTATCAAAACCAACTGCCACATAAACCAGTCGATTTTCGCGCGACATTTCAGGAATCAAAAAACCAGTTTCTCCTGGCAAAACTCGGCGAAATTCTATTATTCCCAAATCAGGAATAATTACATCTGCCACATCTTCAGCCATCCGCAAAACAGGATTAAAACAGTCAGCATTCTCTAAATTTGTCTCAAAATCTAATCCTTCTAGAAATTCCTGCCCGATATGTACAGCCAGAGTATTTAGATAAACTTCTTTTGCTCGTTTTGGGCTAATTTGTTGTTTGGCAAATTCTTCAGCCAGAGCGTGACTTTTTGCAGATAAAGGAACTCGAAAAATCAATGATTCAGTCATACTATTCATAGTTGAAGTTAGTAATTTTTGGTTGATAAGTAATTCAAAAAAAGTTAATCAGGGATATTCAAAGAAATATTTATAGGGAATTTTAGGAATCTTAATTCCCTACGCCAAATTCCCTTTATTCAAGATTATTTTCGGCAATAATTTTATTGATACACTTGAGGCATCTATTCTTCCAGTTTCGATTAACAGTCGATTGGTTAACACCTATTTTTTTACCAATTTGTTCATCTTTATAACCTTGACATTTCAGAATAAAGATTTCAAAACAGTCAACATTTCTGGCACAGTTACGCAACCTATCTATAGAACCATGAGGAAAAGGTAAGTTATCTATAGTTTCCTGAGACAAATCCCCCAGATTAAAATCATCTAAATCGTTGAGATTTTTATGGTCTGGAATTTCCTCAGCCACCGTTTTATATTCTTGACCCTCAGCATCATTTTTTGCTTGGTCTAAACTGACAATTCTTTGCCCCTTAATGTGACTTTTTCTTTGCCATTGTCGATATAAATCGCAAGCTTTATTGTAATGTGTACGATTAAAATAACGAATCCACAGTTCGGCAATTTGTTCCTCAGAAATATTATCAAGTTTCTCAAGAGTAATTTGATTTTTTCTCAAAAAAGCCTGAATAATATTGTCAAATCTTAAAAAAGTTTCTTGCCAAGAATTATCATAAAACTCTTTTGAGTCACCAAAATTAATCTGAGAGAAATACCTCTTAACTATCGTACCAATTTTCGGATTTTCCCAGAGCCATCTTGATAACTTATCCTTAGCTCTTTTGTCATTACTAAGAATGCCCTTGAGTAACAGCCTCAAGTCTTCCGGTCTTCGAGCCATTACCTGTTGTTGTTGACTTTCTAATTCTGCCTTTGTCATATTACTACTGAAATTTAAGGACAAAAAAAAGGAGAAAATAGGGCCACAAAAATTATCTTGTGTGCCTCTATTTAATACATCTGCTATTCGATGCAAAAAAAATGCAATCGGGAAAAAATCTAAAATCTAAAATTTGCGAAGACCATTGTAGGGTGCTTATTTACCCCTAAAATTTAGACTGAAAGGCATTTAACAATCCGTCGTCACGCACCATTGCATAAGTGTTAGTCCTGTAGGGACATTCCATAGAACATCCCTACAGATTCAATTATTGGTCAAACCAAAAATTAACCTCATTCTCTATCACACTTTTCAACAACATTTCTAGCTCCTAACTTCCCCAATCAAATCTGCTGTAATTACTACTCTAACTAGAGGAATTATTAATCTAAATTTGATGTCTTTCCAGATAAAGAAAAATCAGGAGAATGGTTAAAATATTCATCATCAAAATAAACACTAATGGGCACAAACTTAACTTGATTTTCAAACTTTTGATTATGGTTTTTAACCGCCTCCTCATAATTTTGACAAGCACGAGTAAATTGATACTTTTCCTGATAAAAAAACCTCTTACAAACTCGCAGTTTCTTTTCCCGACGTAAGTGATTAATTCTAAACCAAAAAAAAGCAAAACCATTTTGATAGCGATCGTAACCATAAACCACACCTGCATCAGTCACATAAGCTAAAATTGCCATCGCTACCAACAAAATTATGTCATACAATTCAGGTGGCCAGTCTTCTCCACTATACAAAGCAACAGAAGTACCCACCAACATTGTCGGTGTCACCCAAACAATAGTATTAGCTAGTCTTTGCCAAAGTTGAATTTCGTTTTTTGAGAAGGGAGACATTTTGGCGGAAAATAACTGAGAGCAAATTCCCAATTCAAATAAAATAATCACCACAGGCAATAATATAGTGGCAAGACTAACAGCAAAAGACCCCGGAGGAAATGCTTGGGATGCCAAATATTCTACTGGTTGTTTAATTAAGACAAAGTTGATAATTAAAACAGCAAAAAAGAATGAAAGCATGAAAAAATAACCAAATATTTTTCTGATACCTAACCTCATAAATTCTGGATATTCTTGCTGCAACTGTATCAATTCATTTTC
>JBARXI010000908.1:0-6776 GCA_049647275.1 Microcoleaceae cyanobacterium | reverse complement strand
CCAATATAGTTTGGTGTGCCGAACTAGAACATCGCGGGTTTCAAATTAAAGAAAAACTTAACGACCGTAGAACATTGCGGCGGTTGCGTCGTAATCGCAAGACCCGCTACCGTAAACCGAGATTTCTAAACAGGAAACGGCCTAAAGGATGGTTGCCTCCTTCATTAATGTCCAGAGTTTATAACATCGAATCTTGGGTTAAGAAATTATGTCGATTAGCTCCAATTTCTACTATCAGTATGGAGCTAGTTAGATTTGATATGCATAAAATGGTTAACCCAGAAATTAATGGAACCGAATACCAAACAGGTGAGTTATTTGGTTATGAAGTTCGCGAGTATTTGTTGGAGAAATTTAACAGGACTTGCATTTATTGTAACGACAAAGAAGGCCCTTTTAATCTCGATCATTTCCATCCTAAATCGAGGGGAGGCAGTGATAGGGTTTCCAATTTGGTGCTGAGTTGCATTAAATGTAATCAAGCAAAAGATAATCAATTACCCGCCGATTTTCTCTCAGATCAACCAAAACTTTTAGCAATGATAGAAAAGCAGAGAAAACAGCCACTTGCTGATGCTGCCGCTGTTAATGCTACGAGATGGAAACTTAAGGAAGTTTTAGAATCTACCGGACTACCAGTTGAGGTTGGTTCTGGAGGATTAACTAAGTTTAATCGAAGGAAATTAGGTATTAGTAAAAGTCATTGGAGCGATGCTGCTTGCGTTGGACTATCTACTCCTAATAGTTTAAACATCAAAGGTTATCAACCTTTGTTAATTAAAGCTATGGGACGTGGCTCTCGGCAAATGGTTAATTCTGATAAGTATGGATTTCCAAGAGGCGAACCTAAATTAAAACAGAAATCCTTCTTTGGTTTCCAGACTGGAGACATGGTTAAAGCAGTAGTTCCAAAAGGTAAATATACTGGTACTCATACTGGTAGAATTGCTGTTAGGAAAAAGGGCAATTTTAAAATCAAAACCTCCAGTCAAACCTTTGATGTCAATCATAAATATTGTCAACATCTTCACAAGTCAGATAGTTTTGCATATAGTTTTGGAGAATTGGTTAAGCAAAAACTCAAGGTTTTTAAACCCATAATTAATCAACCAATAACTCCAACTCAACTCAACTTGTTTGATATTACTGAGTTTTCCACTCAAACCATCCAAACTAAAGCCAAACGTACTCGCAAAATTAAGGGAACAGAGGGAGAGCAGCTAAGTTTTGTTTTAAGACTCACGGCGGTTGAAACCGCCTGAGTCAAATTTCCTCCGCGAGTTAAAACATCGCGGCTCCCATTCTCCCATCCTTATTTTCCGTGGGAGATATTGTGGAGATTATCGCTTCAGAAGCCTTAGCAGGTGAAGTTTCTGGAAAGGTAATAGAAGTTGTTAAAGTGGATGTACTCGGTACGATATCTTTTAGTTGGCAAGATAAAAAATACTGCGCTTATCAAGGCGAGTATAAACAGCGTTGCACCAGCAGCAACCATGGCATAAACTAATTATTTATCAAATCAAAATTCAAAAAACAATATGACTGTCACTTCTTTTGCCAAGGCAAATAAGCTATTACGAGAAGGAAAATTAGAAGAGGCGATCGCTACCTACAAAAAGGCCACGAAAGAAACCTCCCAGTTTGCTTGGTCTCACCACAACCTAGGGGAAGCTCTGGAAAAAGCTGGACGGACTGAAGAAGCGATCGCTGCTTTTCGTCAAGCATTGGCCATTAATCCTCAATCTGCTGGGTCTCTCTACAAGTTAGGGACAATGTTGAACAAGCAAGGCCATTTTGAGGAAGCGGTGGGTTATTTGCGTCAAGCTCTTGAGCTAAAAACAGATGTGCCTGAGTTTTATCTCGGTTTGGGAAGTGCATTAGTAAAATTGGGGCAATGGTCGGAGGCCGAGGAATGTCTTGATCAGGTGATTCAATTCTCTCCTAACTTTCTCCCAGTTTCTCAAGAGGTAAAGCAGGTGCATGGAAGCTCTCTTATCAGTTTCTCTGTAGCGGAGGCTGATTATTATTTGGGAGAAGCTAAGTCTGGGCAGCAGCAATGGTCGGAGGCGGTGGAGTTTTATCGCCAGAGTTGGGAAATTAATCCCGGTGGGGTTGACTGTTGTTTGGCTTTGGCTGGGGCTTTGGGTAAGTTGGGGCAATGGTCGGAGGCGGTGGAATTTTATCGTCAGGTGGTGGTTTTGTCTGGGGAGTCTGGTGAGGTTTTGTTTGGTTTGGGTCAGGCTTTGGGGCAGTTGGGTAGATGGGAGGACGCTGTTGTTGAGTATCAGCGGGCGATTAGTTTGGGTTCTGCTGGGGCTGAGGTGAGGCATCATTTGGGGTATGCTTTGGGGCAGTTGGGTAGATGGGAGGAGGCCGTTGTTGAGTATCGGTTGGTAGTGGAGGTTAATCCTAAGTCTGCTGTGGTGCGGCATCAGTTGGGGTATGGGTTGATGCGGTTGGGTAGGTGGCGGGAGGCGGAGGTTGAGTTGCGGAAGGCGGTGGAGTTGCATCCGGAGTCTGCTGTGGTTTGGCAGCATTTGGGGGATGTTTTAAGGGAGTTGGGGAAGAGGGATGAGGCGGTTGAGGTTTATAAAAAAGCGTTGGAGTTAAGGGCGGAGGCGGAGGAAAAAAATGATTCCTCTTTAAGTAAAAAAAGAGGCTCTGAAAAAAGAGAAGCAACAAACTCAAAAATTAGTGTTGTAGGCACAGAGTCGCAACTATCTGCTTATAAAAATTTTCTTAGGCCGATTAATTCTGCTAAAAGTTTAGGGGTAAGGCTATGGGGCGGTTACTCAAGATACGCACTTCCTGCACTCGAAGAAATCACACATGACCTCACAGCGTCAAACAGAGAACGCATTGAAGCAGCTTGGGAGTTAGTTCAGTGGTATTATCTAGAAGCTAATTATGAGCGATGTTTAGAAAATATTGAGCTAATTAAAATATTTCAGAAAAAGCCAGAGCAAAAGATTTTGCTTGTAGAGGTTCAATGTCTGATAAAACTTAATCGCATTTTGCTAGCAGATAAACGTTTAGACTTTGCTATTGAAAAACGAGGAGAGCGAGCGGATTTTTTGCTCTTAAAAGGAAACACCCAACGCTTGATTTGTTTGGCACAAGGAAAAGAATCTGAAGCCTCTTCTTTGCAGTTAGCTCATATTAATAATGTATATGAAAAAGCTGGACTCGCACCACTTAAATTAAAAGCTCCTAGCTTGCCACTACACATTTCTAATATTACTGCAAGTGCTAAAGCGAAAATAACCGAACAAAACATCAAAGTATCCGTTATTATGCCTGCCTACAATGCAGAAAAGACTATATACATTGCTCTTGAAAGTTTACTCGCACAAACATGGAAAAATATCGAAATTATTGTCGTCGATGATTGTAGTAATGATAACACCTGTGAAGTAGTAACTGGATATATTAAACAGGACGATCGGGTTAAGCTAATCACTAAACAGATAAATGAAGGTGCATACCCAACACGAAACCGTGGATTAGAGGTTGCCACGGGTGAATTGATTATGGTGCATGATAGCGATGACTGGTCACATCCACAGAAAATTGAGTATCAGATCGATGCGATGAATTCCAAAAACTCTTGTATTGCTGTGATGTCTTATTGGTTGCGAGTCGATGAAAATCTCACGGTAGTGGGAAAATGGAAACCAGGCCCCAACCTTTTTGACCTGAACTTTTCATCTCTGATATTCAAAAGAGAGATATTAGGTAAACTCGGAGGGTGGGATAGTGTAAGGGTTAGCGGTGATGCAGAGTTTAGAACTAGACTAACTAAATTTTATGGTTCAAATGCAATTTACAATATACCAAAAGAGACAATGCTTTCTTTTGGGCTTTCAAGAGAAAGTTCCCTAACTCGAACTAAAGCTACTCATGTTAAAACAATAGACTTTGGACTAAGATGGCATTATCGAGATGCTTATGAATACTGGCACTCTCAGCCAGAATTTAAAGTATCACCAAAGCCTTCTCAGATCGGCGGACAGTTCCCTGTACCCCTGGGTAATCAGATCAAAAAGTCAGAACTTAACTCCTATGATCTGATTGTAATATCAGATTTTGCCCTAAAAGGTGGAGCTTTTGTATCTACTCTCAACTATATTGTTGCAGCTTGTAGACTAGGAATGAAGGTAGCAGTGGTGCATTGGCGAAAATATGAGTTGAAACCACAAAAACTTAACTATCGCTTTTATGATGTCTGCGTAGAATATGGGGTAGACATACTAACTCCGGGAGATCGGGTAGATACAAATTTTGTGCTGTTTGGCTATCCAGCCATCATTCAGCATAAGCCTGATGCTTTCCCTTACATAAATACTGCAAAATTAATTGTGATCATTAACCAATTTGCTGCACGTTTAGTTGATGGTTCCGACTCTCAGTACGATCCACATATTGTCAGGGCAAATCTCAAGAGTATGTTCGGACAAGAGGGCTTCTGGATACCCATTTCATCATGGGTTAAACGACTAATGAATGAAGATAAACGTTATCCAAACCCTTACCCAAATCCTTGGTATCCGATGATAGATGTTGAGCAATGGTGTAGACAAACACTTCGCTGGCGTGGCCAAGAAAGAAAAATTCCAGTAGTTGGTCGCCATGGACGGGATGCCTACACTAAATGGCCAGAAGAGTTAACTGCTTTGAAGAAAGCTTATGGTGTAAATCTGCCTTGGGAAGTCAGGTTGTTAGGGGGTGCGACAATTCCAATTGATTTAATTGGGGAACAACCTCAAAACTGGCAAGTAATACCTTTTGATAGCATAAGTGTGCAAGAATTTCTAGAAGATTTGGACTTCTTTATTCATTATCCCCATAAAAATTATATAGAGGAGTTTGGTCGTGCAATTATGGAAGCTATGGCAGTTGGTATTCCTGTAATTCTACCTTATCAGTTTAAAGAAACTTTTGGGGATTCAGCATTATATGCAAATCCAGAAGACGTTAATTCTAGAGTGCAGGAGTTGTGGTTAAATGAAAACAAATATCTGGAGCGTGCTAAAGTAGGTCGAGAATTTGTGAGGCAAAACTGTGATTTGACTAAGTTTTTAGACCGCCTGAATCATCTGGAAACCTATGGAAAAATTGATAAATTAGCAGTAAAGTAATAATCGTTATTTCCAGAGTTTGTTTTTTATAGTTGTAGATATTGAGGTATTCAAGAATTACAGATGACACATTTTGATAATGTCACAAAGACGTTTGGCAGTTTGAAATACATGAAAGAGGATAGAGCCTCTTTTCTACGGGACTTTATGACAAAATATGAGGTTGAAAATGTCCTAGAGTTAGGCTTTTTCCAAGGTAAGAGTAGTGCTTATTTTGCAGCCATAATGGAAGACAGAGGATTCGGTCACCTGACAACAATTGATATGCGCTACGCAGTTAAACGCAAACCTTCAATCAATGAAGTTTTAGAAGAGCTAGGTCTTTCCCATCGTGTCGATCCTATCTACGCACATCGCTCTTATCTCTGGGAACTAGGAAAAATGCTCCAGCAAACACCGCGACCACAGTTTGACCTTTGCTATCTAGATGGTGGCCATACTTGGGATGTAACTGGCTATGGCTTTGTACTTGTTGATATGCTGCTAAAGCCAGGTGGTTGGATTATTTTTGATGACCTAGAATGGACGATATCTAGATCCCTTCGTGGTAAGCCGATTTCCGAAAGCCCCTGGAAGCGTTACTCTCAGGATGAGCAAAATGAAAAAGGTGTGCGCATGGTCTGGGAAATGATTGTTCCTCATTTGGGCTATGTGAATAAATTTGAAGAACCTAGCTTTTCTTGGGGTATAGCCCAGAAACCTGATACGAAATAATACCACTCCTAAATTGTATGGCAAATATTAAATTTGAGGTTTTAAAGATGAGAGCTAGTGACTTCAGACAAGGTAATCAGTTTTTGCGAAGCAATAAATTTGAGGAAGCAGTTACTGCTTATCGTAGGGCGATCGCTGATAATCCAACTTTTTACTGGTCTTATCATAAGTTAGGAGAAGCATTAGAACGTTTAGGATGCTTGGAAGAATCTGTTAGAGCATATCGCAACGCCGTGGAGTTAAAACCAGATTTGGCTGGGTCTTATGTTGATTTAGGACGGGTTTTGAGGCTATTAGGATGGGAAGAAGAAGCAATCAAAGTGGAAACAAAGATGGTTGAGGTTCAAGATAAGTTTCCCCAGATAGACTTGCTCTTAGAGCCATCTTTGAATTCTCAGAGTAAAGGGAGTAAGGGTATATCAGCAAATGTTCAAGATGAAATAACGAACCAAAAATCATCATATTGGTCTAAGCGAGAAAAGCATATTTATATCTTCGCAATTCGGCAAATTATTCACAAGCTTGGCAGCGATGCCACCTCAATTATAGATGTAGGTTCTAATGGATGTCCTTATCTCGATTGGTTTAAATGGATTCCGGAGCGCTACTCCATAGACTTGCGGAAACCTTACAAAGCTCCCGGTATTGTTGCTGTGACAACAGACTTTTTGAAGTATAATCCGGAAAAACATTTCGATTTGTTGATGTGTCTTCAGGTAATTGAACACGTCCCAAATGCTGAAGCTTTCTGCCATAAATTACTGGAAACTGCGCGCCTGTTAGTGGTTTCTGTACCCTACAAATGGCCAAAAGGTCAAACAAAAAGTCATATACATGATCCGGTCGATCTAGAAAAAATGAATAGTTGGTTTGGACGAGAGCCTAACTACCAAAATATTATACAAGAAGTAGAGTCTCCATGTC
>JBARXI010000907.1:0-2825 GCA_049647275.1 Microcoleaceae cyanobacterium | reverse complement strand
GGAGTAGGGGTGGTTCGCGTTTGCGACAGCATTCCGGAGGAAACCACCCGTACAGGAGTAGGGGGAAAGAATTGATAATTTCTGTGCGATAATTGATTTTATTTTTTATTATCGGAGATGTCTAATATGAAGTGAATTATTTTGTGTTAAAAACAAACCTTCTGTCTTCCCATTTCCATCTATATCACCTGCTTGCACTCCAGGCCCATGCCATCTAGGCAGCCCATTACTTTCTGCTTTTTTGCTGAGTTGAATATCGATGTTTTTTTACCCATAGTTTTTTATCTGTACTTTCATATGAGTTAATTTTAAGTTGCCTGCAAAAATCAGTGACTGATATCTCTAAACCCACTTCTTAACGCTTATTAACGCATAGATGCTGTAGAATATCCTTGAAAAAAGGTGAAGATGAGAGTCTTTTTGAAGGTCTCCATCATAGTCGAATATATCCGAAAAATGATCGAAGATATGACTTTATGGAGGAATAATAATATTTGGGTGCGCATCTATAATAATTTGAAGCAAAGTTGTCCATGTTCAGAGACAACCTGCAATAAATAATGGTGTTTCTAAAGTTCGCGAAATTATCTTTTCTGTCATCATCTTAGAATTGTTTTTGTCAGCAATGCCCAATAGTTGTTCAGTAAACTATCGTATGCAACTTTGAAATAGGATAATAATGAGTTATTAAGCAGATATTCACGCACCAACATTGAACCACTCGTTAGCACTTCGTGGTCATTACAAACGCGGATTTTAGCAATATTAGACCTGTCTGAAGGAAGTGATGGCAGCATCTTTATCAGGCTGAAAATAGCTTTCATATAAGCTATTAAATGACCTTTGTATATCAACAGTATAATTTGTAGTAACTCATGTAATAGCAATATTGGTACAAGCAGCAATAGTGTACGAATTTGGTAATTCTTGAGCATAAAATGCCATCGGTTTCGTATTTGCTGTTGAAATAGTTTTGTGCCACGAGGATTGACATCATGAACAACTTTTGCTGTAGGAACTTCTATAATTCTGTATCCTCCCAGCTTGATTCTATGAGTAAAGTCTCCATCTTTCTTGCATGTGAAGTATCGGTTGTCGAATAAACCTACATTTATAGCAGCACGAGAAATTAAGAGAGTACAGCCTGAAGCACAGCCCTATAACTAATAACTACATCAAAAGTATTATCTGGATAAGTTCAGCAATTAACAATTAACAATTAACAATTAATAATTACCCCTTCTTTCAAGAAGGGGATTGACACTTAAGGAAAATTTTTGATTTTATCCCCTTAAAAGGGTCGGCTTTAAACCTGAATTGTTTAATTATTAATTATTAACTATTAATTATTTGGTAAATCTAAAACATCCCCTACTTGAAATGAGCAAAGATTAGCATCTAAAAATTGTTTAATTCTTACCTGACAAATTTCGGCACTACCTAAGACTGTAACTTGGTATTTATTGTTAATTAAAGGCTCTGTTAATTGACCATGACCGAAAAAATAGACTGGATACAAGCCCCCGGATTTATCCGTGGAGAGTCAAAAATTTTTGACTCATTTCAAGCCCCTCGATTTATCGATGGGTTTGACTGTTAGCGTAGCTCCTCTGCAAGAGGCTAACTGTTAACGTAGCTCCGACCTAGGAGGCTAACTGATAACTGAAATGACCACCGCCTACATCTAGTATTTTTGCATTGGGATGGGGAGCTAACATTTTTAAAGTTGCTTCTTCCTGTATTTTCAGCAACCAAGCACCAATATTTCCGGCAAAACGGGAAGCATAATCATCGGAAGATGTTTCTATCTCTGCTGTTTCTGGACAATTAGTAGTAACCATATTTCATATTTAATTCTATAATTTAGCAGCTTTAATTTATTGCCTTAGTAGCAACAAAAACTTCTATCATAATTGTAATTTTTTTTATTCCTAGCTTTTATATAGAAATTTGTTCTCAAGAACTGAGGTAACTTATCTGGATTTACTAACCTTAAAATAAACATTCCTAATCCTCCCATATCTCTTTTTACTTGAATTTGAAAAAAATCAGTAACAACCAGAATATCGTAAAACTTTATTTATGCAAAACTATTCTTGTGGAATCTTATTCTGATTGACCAATAGCTATGTAATGAACAATGATCGGATTGCCACTTTGTCAAGCTTCTCTATCTAATTGTTTCAAAAATAACATTTATCAATTTTTTTGGTGTTTGTATTAGATAATAACCTTCATTTTTCAATGCCCTACTTACTTTTTGTAAGTGCTTGTCAGAATCTGGAATATGCTCAAAGACATCAAGGCTTATTACTATATTAAATAAATTATCAGCAAATGGTGAAATTTCATTATTTACTTCTTGTAAAGGTAATTTACCATAAAAAATTTCGCTTTCTTCAAGTCTAGAATTGTTGATTTATACACCTCTGATATCATAAACTCTTTTGTGATAATAGTTAAGCAAGCTTCCATTAGCACTACCTATTTCTAGAATTTTTGTCTTTCTATTTATCAAACCAGTCTCATTTAAAAAGCGAATATTTGCTTCAATATTTCAAAATTCTTTTCTTTGATCAAAACTCTCTATAACGTTGTTCATTGTTCCATTTTTCACCCTAATTAAAACTTAATATTCTGCTAATTATTATCGACCCTGCCCTTCAAAGGTGATAGTTTATATGGTATCTACACTTGTTTGGGGTTCATCCCCAATAAATAATTGAACCTAACACCTAACACCTAACACCTAACACCTAACACCTAACACCTAACACCTAACACCTAACACCTAACACCTAACACCTAACACCTAACACCTAACA
>JBARXI010000906.1:0-3867 GCA_049647275.1 Microcoleaceae cyanobacterium | reverse complement strand
ACCAGTAATTCGTTTCGTTTCTTTTGGGAAATTATAAATATATTGTAAAAGTTGATTCATTCTCATCTAAATATATGTAATTTATCCTAATAATTTTACCTTATTTTCTATTTTGGAGACATCTATTGGAAGATGAACGTGTTGAGTGCCAGCTAGAACAATTTGAGTTTGCTTGGGCGTGGCCTAATTCTGAGTTTGGCCTACCTAGTGTCTTAGAATGGTTTCATCAGAAGCTAGAAATTCCTGGAGATGATTTAAGTCAAATTCTGGAGGTATCTGGGAAAAAAGACCAAGCAGCTTGGTTATGTGATTATTACCTGATCCTGCTCGATCTAGCTTGGTCTTCAAAGGCGGAGAAGACAATGGGAAAAATGCAGTTGTTACCCACTGGAACAGGCTATCAAATGGCCAATAGTGATACAGAGCATTTTCAAGAACTATGCCAAAAAGTTGAAGGAATTCAATTTCTTGAATGGTGGCGAAAGCTAGAAAATCCCAAACCAGATGTTTGGGTGACTTCTGCCTACCTACCAATTACAGCTTGGGAGATTCGTGGATTTATCAAGTCTCGCTATGATTTACCGATGTACCACAAATGGCTTGATGAAGATTTATTGCAGTCCGATATTAGTGATTTTCAGAAACAATTAGATATCTCCAAAATAGAAAATCAGGTAAAAAATGAGAGATGAATTATATAATTTTGTATTACTTAGAAAGTGTTGGTCAAAAAAATCTTAATGTAGCCCTATTCCTATCAGTGAGGATAACTAACTCACTATATTTACTCTCATAGACACCAAGAAGATTCAAAATATCCTTGAAAAAAATCTAGTAGAAATAGATTATGTGCGTATACAGGTATTCCTATTTTGATGATTTCCTGCATGACATAGTAGAACAGTCTAATTCTGGGAAAAATGTAGCCTCTACTATTCACTCGGAAAGTTGGTCTTCTTGTATGTATTTGTTAGACCAGGTGGAACAGAATCTAGAAAATAATTTTTGTGACGCTCATCATCAGATAGTTAGTAGTAGGCATAAACCAGATGTTGTAGGAGTTATTGAGAATGGACAATTTGTAGCCCAAGGAAAAGATTGGTCTCAAGATCTCAAAAAAGAAATTGATAATCTTCCCAACAATAGTAACTCCCCTTATCATAAGTGGTTGTTTGTTCGTCCAAAGCCTCTAATTCCACTTCCACATTTTGACCAAGTTCCGATGATTTATTGGCTGAAGCTTTGGAAGGATTTCTATCAATACTTGCCAAGAAATTTTGATAGAGGTCAAGGTGGAAAGTTCTCTCATGCTGTAGTTAGCGATCCGTTTTACATAGAATCTCTACTCCATAAAAACGATCTTGGTCGTTGGAAGAAACATATAGAAGGATATACTCATAGCTACTCTCCGGAAGTTATTTTTGCCCACAATGAAGCGATGCAGAATGTTAAAATTTCTAATCTTGCAGGAGATTTATCTAGTCAATACGATCAGTGTGAAGAATTTGCTTACGCTCGTGCTATTTTAGTCAAGAAATTTTTGGGAGGCATCACTTTAACAGGAAGTGTCAGTCTCAGCGATACTGACGGAGATAAACTCGCAGATATGATACTCCTAGAAATTAGTGAAGGAAATTCCCAGCTCAGTTTTTATTGGAGTAAATTTGGTTCACTTAAAAAGCTTCGCAAGGAGCATACTAATACTCGAAATTTACGCCGAAGAAAAACAGAACTAAGACAATTTTTATATATCACCCATTTAGGAAAGTCGCCTCTGCAAGCTGATTACCTTAATATCCTAGTCAGCGAACACGAAGAAGTTCAACATTCTGAAACTAGGACTTTACAACAGTTCTACAGAGAATTGGTTGAGAATGGTAGATTAAATCAATTACAATCTGTTTTTCAGCCCCTTGGCGAATTTTTTGACGCTTTGCACTATATGGGAAGCTGGAAAAATGTCTCACGATTCATGGCAGATAAAGAGGGAACAAAGTATGATTATTTGTTAACCTCTGCTCGATACCGCTCCAATGTTTCTGGGAATATTTTAGTTCGACCTGGAGAAAATCAGCCAGGTAATTATAACATTGAGCTAATTGTTCCACGAGATAGTCATCAGGAATCTTCTGATAAGAATTCTAGTAAAGAACGAGTTGTTGTTTATCTTACACCTCAAAATCCAAACTTAGCCGATCAGCATCAACGATTATTGCTGGGGTGGACTGAGCAAGATTGGCGCTGGAAGTTTTGGCGACAAGGTTTCCAGGAAGGTTTGGAGGTAAATTTGGAGCAAAAGGTTAAGGCTGAATTACAAAGTAACTCCAGTCTGAGAGCAGGTTCTCGCCTGAGCGGTCACTTACAAAACTTCCGAGATGCCTTTGAGATTAGTACAAATCAGGAGTATTTTCAAAGGCAATATCAAATTCTTCTAGACAACTTAGAACAAATCCTGGATGTACGTTTCCACGATGCAAACAACTTAAAAGAAATTACTTCAGACGGAACCTGCACAGTTAATAGCCCTGATGAAAATTCTCCTCTTTTGTGGTACGATGTCTACCCAAACTATTTGCATGGAGACTTCCATCCCCGCAATGTCTTGGTATTGGAACAACAAGACAACTTAGAAGTAAAGATTATTGACCTCGCTTTCGCTATTGTAGACGAAAACGATCTATATCCAGCACCAATGGCCTATGATTTTGCTGTTTTTGAAGTTGATGCTAAAGCTAAGATGGTAATTGATATCGAATTTTCTGAATATATTCAAGATTCTACTATGGGCAACAACGATTTAAAATTACTAGAAGCTTTAGATAAAGAAGAGAGTCTCGTCTGGGATTGGAGTCGAGAAAACTTAGCAGATTGTTTTACATCATCTTGGAACAACTATCAAAATGATTTTCAGCCATTCCCTCAACCCGATCGAGTAAATTTCGGTAATGGATTTTATTTCGTGGCTGCTTGGCGCAACTTTTGCTTACCTAGACTTTGGAGAATGACTCAGCTACAAGATGACACAGACCGAAATATCTTATCAAAAGTTCAGTCTTTTGCAGATTCAACAGAACAGAATAATTTACAGAGAAGTAACTGGACAGCAGCTCGTTCCTACGCACAGGCGTTGTTTCTGGCTAGTATAGGCTATCTCAAACTTCTCGACCCCGATTCCAATCAAGGCCAAATGCGAGGTTTAGCTTGCATTGTTAGCGCAATCCACGCTCTAAACATTTTGAATAGTCCTAACAGTTAGTATGCAAATTATAGTCAATGGTCTACTCGCCACCGCGATTTTCTGTATATCGGGACTGGGTTTTGCCCTGATATATCGCACAGCAGGATTTTTCCATTTTTCCTATGGAGCGACTATTACTGTAGGTGCTTACTCCGCATTCCTGTTTCACCAATGGTTGAAATTTCCATTGCTTATATCTATCTTCGGGGCGATCGCTACTACCGCTGCTTTGGGCATTTTACTAGATTGGGTAATTTACCGACCCCTCCGCAACAGGCAGTCTACTTCCCTAATTGCTACTCTGGCTTCACTGGGGACTTATACTGTTCTCCAAAACCTGATATCCTTAATTTTTGGAGACGAAATCAAAAGTATTGTTCAGGGTACTCCACCTGCTAGTCTAAACTTTTTTGGAGCAGCCATTAGATGTCTCCAAAATAGAAAATAAGGTAAAATTATTAGGATAAATTACATATATTTAGATGAGAATGAATCAACTTTTACAATAGAGTTGTTGGGAAATAAGGTAAAATGATTCAAGACTAAATTGGCCAGGAAAATGCTAAATATTGAACGAGCCTTAAAACAAGACAGGTTGCTCAGGGCATTAACAGGATTAAACCGTAAAG
>JBARXI010000905.1:0-6708 GCA_049647275.1 Microcoleaceae cyanobacterium | reverse complement strand
GCATCTCTTTATTCTTTTTCCTGTTTTGCTGCGCGACATGTTTGCGCAGCGAAACAGGAAAACGCGAAGCGTGTCCGAAGGGCTTAGGTTTCCAATCATCAGCCCGTAGGGTCGGCACTTCCTTGCTCGGACTCAGGTTCCGAACACAAGCGCCGAGTTTTTCACCATTATGAATCCCTCGCCAAATTCTGACGGCTTAATTTTCGGAGTTTTTTCTCGTCAAGGGGTCATCGCCCTGACCTCAAACAATTTATAGTTGACCTTATGTGTAGTGGGGATGGAGATATTCCTCTATACCTGCGAGTGGCCGATGGCAACTCTTCAGAACGAGGAATTTGTGCTCAACTGATGAAAGAATTTCGACACAATTGGGAGTTAGATGCTTTATTTGTCGCCGATGCTGCCATGTACGGGAAAGAAAACTTACAACAATTGAATCAATTGCGTTGGTGATCAAGAGTACCTGCTACCTTGAGTGAAGCCAAACAATTAATGTCACAGCTATCTGATGAAGCCTTAAAAGATGCAGAAATTCAAGGATATGGCCTAGCCAGTAGTTGTAGTAAATATGGTGGTATTAAACAAAGATGGTTAGTTGAGATGCGTCAAAGCCGAAAAAATGCCGATTTAGAGCAACTATAGCCAAAAATTGCTGCTGCTGTGATTGCCCAAAAGCAACTGTTATCTCTTTCTCTGGAAAAATTTGCCTGCGTGCCTGATGCGGAGCAAGCAGCCCAAAAATTAGGAAAAAAACTACGATATCATTGTCTTTGTGACCTTGAGTTCGTCCCACAGCCTAGTCAGTCAGATTTACCGTAATCACAAGTATGATTTTGATGACAAATTAATGCTAACAGCAACTGGATGGCTCGAACTTATATCTGATGGCAGCATACATAATTAAATTACTAAGCAAATATATCAAGTTTTAGTTTTTTTCTAACCTAAGTTATTTCCCAACAACTCTATTATTGGAGATGTCTAATAGAACAGGAGTCTAAATTCTTGCCCAAGGTGCTTACAGTATTTTAATTTTAGCTGTCATCTTTAAATATATCTATCTCCGGCGAACACAATTTTTCTGGCGATAAAAATTCACTCATTCGCCAACTCACCCTAAACCATCGGTTATAGAACCTATTTGATATCTATATAATTACCATAATTAAGTCTTTGAAAGCACTTTCTGGGGAAAATCTGCTCTTTTTGTTGAATTTTTCAATATGCCTCTCTCCACATCTTCCCTCTTATACCATTTCTGATAGCGCAGCTCCTCTGTAAGAGGCATAGTAATACTATGTTTGATTACCATCTCCCCATCTCCCCATCTCCCTATCCCCCCATCTCCCCATCTCCCCCCATCTCCCTATCCCCCCATCTCCCTATCCCCCCATTACAAAGATGTATAGCAAACTTTTTGAGATTTGGTATTACCTCCTGACTCCTGTCTCCAGACTCAGTGACTCCTGACTCCTAACTAAAAAACTTAGCATTGACAAAAATTCCAAATGGGTTCTATATTGAGGTATTGAACTTCGGTTCGATAGCGATCGCATAAATTAGACAGACAGCGTACTTTTTTGCTTCAGTGCTACCACAGGCAGTATCTGAATTTTCCGAAAATTACTTAACCTTTTCACAGAGATAGAAACACCATCCTAACTCACCAGCGGCGATCGCTTCTTGGGTTTTCTTAAAGGAAGTGCTCACATCTGGATATTCCTCCCGAGCAAGATCGGAGACTAATTCATAGCTTTTTTCTAAATGTTCACTCAAATTCTTTTGCTGCAACACTGTAAATCCTAGCTGAGTCAGTTTTTCTGCATAGGATTCGGGGCTAAATGTCGGCTTAAATAGGAGGCGGTCGTAAACGTACTTGCGGGTAGTCTCGCTGACTTCCTCTACTGGCGTTACCAAGTCATCAAACAAGAAGATACCGCCAACTCTTAGAATACGGTGAGCCTCCGCCAAAGCTTTATTCAGATCGGGAATGTGGTAAAGAGCACCTTGACTCCAAGCATGGGTAAAGGAGCCATTCTCGAAAGGTAAGTTAGTTGCTGATTCCTTTTGGAAGGTAACGCGCAGAGACGGGAAATTACTAGCCTTAGACCGAGCATTGTCTATATAACTACTACTAAGATCGATTCCGACAACTTCACATCCTGTCTGTTGAGCTAGCCAGATGGCAGCGTTACCATTTCCACAGGCAACTTATAGCACTCTCGAGTCCGCAGTAATACCACTTTGTTCGAGCATATACTTATCCCAGCGATCGCAGGCAGGAGCAAAGTCCTCGGGTCGAGCATCCGCTAAATTTTCAAAATAGCCCCAGTGGAGACTACCATCTGGATGCCAGAAACTACGAAAACGTTGGTCTCGTTCACGATCGTCGAACAACCCCTCGGTGTCAGCTTCTGTAAATGTACTTTCTTTCATGGTTTCCTCTGCCGATTAATTTGATCTAATTTACTCTAAGAAGTATATAATACTTTAGATTCCGATCCTCGTTAAGTATCGTTAACTTGACATACTCCCGACGCCCTTGCATGGCGCGACAACGCGGGATTCTTCAACCCGCACGCGGAGTTGCAGTTTAGACAGAGGTGATGTCCTCCCCCCTGTGTCCATCAGTATACCATGTTCTGACTCTCCCATACGGCACTGAATCGAATATTACAGCGCGGGACTTCCCGCCAGGAAAGTTAAAAAGAATAAATATTTAGAATATGAACATTTTCACTAGATTGGAGTCCGAAGTCCGAAGCTATTGTAGATTATTTCCCACAGTCTTTACCAAGGCAGTAGGAGATCGGTTAACTGATGAGAATGGGAACACTTACATTGACTTCTTATCAGGTGCCGGTGCCCTCAACTATGGACATAATAACCCCAAGCTAAAAAAACGTCTCCTCGAATACATTGAGTCAGATGCCATTACCCACAGCCTTGATATGTTCACCTCTGCCAAGCAGGCATTTCTGGAACGTTTCGAGGAAGTAATTTTAAAGCCACGAGAACTTAACTATAAGGTTATGTTTACAGGTCCAACGGGAACCAATTCTGCTGAAGCTGCTTTGAAGCTGGCTCGTAAAGCTACAGGTCGAAAAACAGTTATCTGTTTCACCAAAGGCTACCACGGCCATACTTTAGGCGCTCTAGCTGTTACACCTAATCGAGTCTATCAAAAGGCTGCTGGAATTCCTCTGGGTAACTCCTTAACAGTTCCGTTCGAGGAGAAAACTGGCACAAAAGATACCAGTCTTGATGAGTTGGAAAAACTGATCGATGACTTGAGTCTGAATCAGGAAAAACCCGCTGCAGTGATTCTAGAAACTGTTCAATCTGAAGGCGGAATTAATGTTGCAAGTGTTGCTTGGCTCCAACGCCTTGCCCAGATGACTAAAGAGCGAGAAATTTTGTTAATTGTTGATGATATTAAAGTAGGATGTGGTCGAACAGGCCCTTTCTTTAGCTTTGAACGGGCGGGAATTAAACCCGATCTCGTTTGTCTGGCTAAATCTTTAAGTGCCTATGGAAACCCGATGGCTGTGGTGCTAATTCGACCCGACTTAGACTGTTGGAAACCAGGGGAACACAGCGGTACTTTCCGAGGTAATAATCTCGCCTTTGTGACCGCCACGGCTGCTATTGATGAGTATTGGCAGACAGATACTTTTGAAAAGGAAATCGCAGACAAAGGTGAGGTGATGAAGAAGCGACTCCAAGACATGATCGCTCAATATCCAGAAATCGGTGGCGAACATCGAGGACTGGGTTTAATTCAAGGAATTGCCTGTCAACAACCGGGGTTAGCAAAAAAAGTCAGTAATGAAGCTTTCAAGCGGGGTTTAATCTTTGAACCGATGGGTGTAAACAAAGAAGTGATTAATCTTCAGTCTACACTCACGATCGATCTTGACACTTTGAACCAAGGGCTAGATATTTTGGATAAAAGTATCAGTGCTGTTCTGTCAAACTGACTCGCCGATCGCTGTCTTCATGTTTGGTAGACCCCAGTCGCTACCAATGGGGGGAGTAGTGCCGGTGGGGAATTTAATCTGACTTTCAGGATTATATGAATTGTGGTTGAGGATATTTTTTGTCAGCCACAAACCCCAATTATAAGCTAGACGTGCTATACTAGAGTGTTTAGCCAGTAATGTTTTTTGCTGGTTATTAGGGTTTAGCTCCGTTTTAAATCCCAGTAACGTATAAAAGATAATTGGTGATTATTACAGATTATACCAGATTACCGCCAACAGTTTCTAGCTCCCGTGCTTACCCCTACTATTTCTCACCTTACAGAGTATATATTAGGCGCAAACCGCTATAAACCCGCTGCTTCTAAAATTTCGGTCAACAGTTTCCCATGATATTCCCAGGGGAAAGTGTCAATTGTCAAACCGGGCTTGCCCGTATCTCCATCGATCGCGGCTTCCTCATTGACAAGAGTCGTCAAAATATGTTTGTCCATCTCTAAAGTTAATTCCTCGGTTAAGGGAGATTTCCAGTCAGTCCGCAGCAGAGCAAGCGCGGTGAGTAGCCCCACTGCTCCCCAATTTGATACACCGCCAATTATTGGGTGATGGCAAGGAATCTGACAGGCTATTCGTTCTCCATGCTTGATGGTTTTGGCAATTAGCTCTTGAGAAAGCGTTGCCATACCGAGTTCATTGCCCAAATCGCCAATTCCGATGGAGATAATTTCACTGAGAGTAAAGAGAAGATGCAAAGGAGCGGTATGAGCAGTAATATCATCCCCATGTATATTTCGGACAGTACCGTCAGAACTCGGACCAGCTCTTTCAATGGCAATAACATGAGAGACAGGGATGTCAGCACTTTTCCATAATTTGATAATCGAAGCAACGGAGGGGTCTTCAGCACTCACCGCATCGACAGGAACGACATCAAAAGGAACGTTAGCAGATATTCCGGCTGCCCTCGCAGCAGTTTTGACAGCGTTAAGACATAAACGATCGGTAACTAGACGTACAGGTACTCCAGCTCTTTGAAGTCCCGCTGCTAGGTGAGCGCAACCTATGGGTCCATCATTTTCCGCTGCCGGAGGAGTTCCGTGGGGAATAAAAAAGCCTGTCATAATCGCCACATGGGGGGATGGATGTTCGGCGATCGAGCGAGCTGCACCCAGCATTCCCCCCTTGGCAGCTTCCACCAGTGGCTCTATCCCATGACCTACATCCCGTCCACAGATGCTTTCAATTTGTTCGATCCGGGTTAAGACTTCCGGATAATTTTCCAATATAACACTCATAAGCAATTATTTAGATGCTCCTAGATCGACTAATTCTTGAGAAACTGTCCCCTGGGTGACTTCATTGACAATATCCTCCAGCAGGTTTAGCCCCTTTTCTAATACTTCTTCGGAAACAGTCAAAGGTGGCAGACATCGAATCACCTGCCCCTGTGCGCCAGCCGTTTCCATGATTAGTCCCTTGGCAAAGGCGTTTCGGACGATTTTATCGGCTAGGTTGCCATCTTTGCAATCTAATCCCTGAATCATCCCTCTTCCTCTGACAGAAAAACCTGACTCCCAGTTATTTTTAGCTATCTGTTCCAACCGCAACTGCATTCTGCTTCCTTTTTGTTTGACAGCGATTGACAAACTGTCGTCTTGCCAATAAATATCCAAGGCCGCTTTAGCTGTAACAAAAGCGAGGTTCGGCCCCCGGAAAGTGCCACTGTGTTGACCGGGTTTCCATTGGTCTAATTCCGGTTTCATTAGTACCAATGAGAAAGGAAGACCAAAACCACTCAAGGATTTGGAAAGGGTAATAATGTCAGGGGAAATGCCAACTTCTTCAAAACTGAAAAAAGAACCAGTCCGTCCACATCCAACTTGGATGTCGTCCACAATTAATAGGACATCATGTTTACGACAAACTTTTTCGAGCGATCGCAACCACTCAAAGCTGGCCACATTGACCCCACCTGCTCCCTGAATTGTTTCTACAATTACTGCCGCTGGAAGCGTTACACCACTGCCTACATCCGAAAGAACTTGATCTAGATATTCTGTGGTATCAATATCCGAACCCAAGTAGCCATCATAGGGGATAAAGTTTACACCTATGGTCGGAATTCCTGCTGCTGCTCGCTGAGAAGCCTTGGCTGTTGTTGCCAAAGAACCCAGAGTTACGCCATGATAGCCATTGGAAAAGGCAATTATAGTTTCCCGTCCGGTTATCTTACGAGCCAGTTTTAGGGCTGCCTCCACAGCATTTGTCCCTGTTGGGCCAGGAAACTGAATTTTGTAATTCAATTCCCTGGGTTGGAGAATAATCGCTGCAAATGCTTCGAGAAACTCTTCTTTTGCCACCGTTGCTAAATCTAGACCGTGGACAATACCATCGGACTCTAGATAACGTAGCAGTCGTTCTTTGATTTGTGGGTTATTATGTCCATAATTCAGTGTCCCCACACCACAGAGAAAGTCAATGTACCGACAACCTTCTTTATCTTCTAGAAAGGCTCCTTGTGCTGTTTTGAATACCGTAGGAAATAAACGGCAGTAACTTCGCACATTTGATTCCAATTGATTGAAGATTTTCATCTAACATCTCCGTGGAGACCCGCGTTGTATGCTTTTGCATCAACGTCGGGAGGAAACGACGGATATTTTCTAGAAGATTGAACCCCTGAAATATCCAATTGATTAAACATAAGCGTAGCCATCCTTTTTGTGAA
>JBARXI010000904.1:0-3335 GCA_049647275.1 Microcoleaceae cyanobacterium | reverse complement strand
GGAACACCGGAGCTGGGAACAGGGAACAGAGAAGAAGAAAAAACGTATTATATGAATATAATAATTGCCATATTCTATACTTTTAAGGAACACCTCAATTCTCACAACTGATTCCTGATTGCTATATATCACAGTTTTATCCCCGCTAGTTTGTATCAAAAAATTGAATATTATCGCCCTCAAATCAAGGATTTTATTGATAGTAATAAACCTAAAGGCTCAATAACTATGATTTTTTTAATCCCGATTAAAAACCAATCAAAATAACAAAATCAGAGGCTAAAAAATAAAGAAAAGGTGAATAGAAAAATGCAACAATATTTAAATGGAAATAAGGAGAACTTCTTGTTGTTGACAATCAGGCTGTAGCTCAAAGTAGACTCAATACAAAACTATCTATAAAAGTGCTGACAGCTTTTGGTAATATGTATAATGTTCGCGATATAAAACCAGTTAGAATTAATCAAAATTAATCTTTCTGCATTAACCATTAACGAGAGTATCAAATTAGCCAATTAATAGGAAAAATTAGTTATGAAATTAGAAACAATTAATCAAACTCAAACCTCATCCTCAACCACAATGCCAATGTTGCGAGTATTGCACCTGGCAGGCTCCCTTGTCTCCGACTTCTACTACAACCTATCAATAATCTACGCCAAAGAAGTAGTGCAACCCGTTGGTGTCAGCAGTTACTATGCAGTCGTACATCCTGATGGTTTTTGGCAGTTAGGGAAATCCTTAGACTCCTTGTCACAGAAGATTTCACTCCAGGACATGATTCCTCGGCTGCCTCAGATAGATGTAGTAGTTCCCCATATGTTCTGTTTTCCTGGAATGACAAGTTTCCGGGCGTTGTTCGAGGATCTGCTAGCTCTACCCATAGTAGGTTCGCCATCCCACTGTACGGTACTAGCAACTAATAAAGCCCATACAAGAAACATCGTATCCGCATCCGGTGTCAAAGTTGCCAAAGCACAACAACTACGCCAGGGAGATAAATTAACAATGCAACCCCCGTTTGTAGTGAAACCGACCTCGGAAGACAACTCTTTGGGCGTGACATTGGTGTCGAATGAATCTCAGATAGAGGCAGCATTGGAAGTAGGGTTTGAACTAGACGAGACGTTGTTAGTTGAAGATTACATTCCTGGAAGAGAATTGCGTGTTGGTGTAGTTGAGCTTGAGGGTAAGTTGTCCGTCTTACCGATGATAGAATATTTAGTCACCGAAGAACACCCCATTAGAACTGTACATGATAAGTTGAAGCTAACATCGGACGGAATGCCAGAAAGGCAACCGGAAAAGCCAGCAGCGAAGCCAATTTGTCCAGCTAATGTTACACCAGAACTATTCGATCAACTAGCAGATGCTGCCAAGAAAGCTCATGTTGCTTTAGGTTGTCGCGATTATTCTTTGTATGACTTCCGGGTACACGCAGAAACTAATGAACCATATCTACTTGAAGCGGGTTTATTTTGGTCCTTTGGCAACATTGGCATGATTTCGCGAATGCTTCAAGCTGATGGACAAAGTTTGGAAGATGTGGCTTTGGAATTGTGGAGTGCAGCAGCAGGAAGGACTCGTGTTGCTTGTGGTTCGCTCTTTAAGTACACTAAGGCCGAGCAACTCGTATAGATAAGTTCTTCATCAATATTTATCTCCTGTAAATTCTCAACTCCGTAATCAGTTAAGAAAGAACACCAGGAGTTAAACAATAATATATGTCATCAAGTAACAGCACTCTAGAAACTGAATCACCTCTAAATTATCCCACTTTGGGAATTATCGGTTGCGGGAATATTGGAGGACGACAAGCCGCTAATTTTCTAGCCCACGGCTACTCGGTTTATGTCTACGATATCAATCAAGATCGGATGACAGAGTTGCAGTCTCTTGGTGCCAAAATCACTAATAGTTGTGCTGAAATTGCCGCCTACTCAGAGATCATTTTTACTTCCCTACCTACTCCAGCAGACGTTGTTCAAGCAGTGCTAGAGGGCGAACAGAATCTTAGTCAAGGATTGCGATCGGGAAGTGTTTATATAGACATTACCACCAACTCTCCGGAAACAATACTCAGACTTCATACAGCTATCAACCAACTGGAGGTTGAGATGTTAGATGCTCCTTTTAATGATTGCCCTCAAGGTGCCAAAAGCCAAAAAGGAATGGGTTTAGCTGTTATGGCTAGTGGAGCGAGGGAAACCTTTGAGCAAGTTGAACCAGTTCTTCAACTCATGGCCGATCGGGTTATTTATTGTGGAGAGATTGGCAGAGGAACTCAATGTAAACTTATTCATAATGCTGTGAATGCTATGGCAGTCCAAGCTGTGGGTGAAGGAATTACTTTGGGTTTAGCTCAGGGAATTCCGCTAGAAATCATTTGGGATGTCCTGCGCTTCGGTTCCTTTGGTCAAAATGCTGGGGATATTCATGGTCTTCCTTACTATTGGTTTTCACGACGTTGTGATGACCTCTCTCAACACCCTGATTTTACGGTCAAACTATTGCATAAAGATTTGCGGCTTGCTCTGGGTATGGCTGGTCAATGCAATATTTCTGTTCCTCAATTAAGCTTGACAGTCAAGGATTATGAGGAGGCAGAGGAGCGAGGTTGGTCTGATTATGCTACCAGTAAAGTTCACTGTCTGCAAGAGGAGCGAGCTGGAGTTATTGCTCAAGGAACTGTACCTCTAACTTCAATATCTAGTTCTACTCAAGACAATATCGAGTCTGTCCCTAAACAGACAGAGGATGTTCCGGTACAAAAAGGTAGATTTTCTCTGTATACTGTGTTGATTTTAGTGCTACTTACCAACCTGATTCAATTAGGGTTACACTGGCTTTGAAGAAGGCTGAAGGCAGAGGGTAGAAGGGAAAGAGTAAGGTAGGAAGGCTGAAGATTTTTTATCACTAATTTACCGGACATGATATTATAATTAATAATTATCTCTTCTTTTTAATAAAAGAGAAAACAATTGAAGAAACGAATTTTTTGATAGCAGTCGAAGGAAAGGGCGTAGACAAATCACTCATCTTAAAACTCAGGTAACGCAATATTTTTCCTTCTCTTCTAGTTCCGAAGCAAGATACTCCGCCTTAGCTTTCTTCCTTGATGCCTAGAGGTTTTCAATTTTAATTAATAATTATTTAGTAAGGAAAAAGGTTTTTATCTCAAGTCAAATTGATTAACCATAATGTAGAGATGTGGCAGACAACATTCCTGTAGGTTTGGAGAAGCCAGGTTTATTATGATTTTTTAAACATTCTCTAAATTGTTAATATTAACCTTTATATTAAACTGAATCGGAAATTAATTTATGTCTACTTTA
>JBARXI010000903.1:0-2710 GCA_049647275.1 Microcoleaceae cyanobacterium | reverse complement strand
GACTTAAGTCACGGGGATTCTAAGTTGATACTACGCAACAGGATAAATCCATGTTGCTTCGTCTGTTCTTAGCTGACCAAAGATATCTTCTTTGGGGACAAGTCAAAGTGCCCCTACACAGTCGGCTAAGGCCAATGCCTAGCGTTCTACTTACTTTTTGTTAATAATAGTAGCACAGGACAACTAAAGTTGTCTAGTCTAAACGACTCCCTTGTTTTCATCCCCCGGTTAAAACACGGGGGCCTTCAACGTCGCTTTTCGGTAAATTTGTCTGAAGCGCCAGTTAGAGGCTGTTTATCAAAAAAATATTAAGCACGGCTTGCTGTCTTAAATATTTGATATGTTTGTTGGGTTACCGCCGATAGTTTTGAGCTAGGTGAGCAAGAGGATATCTTCCCACCTTACCGAATAATTAAGGTAAAAAGCCTCTTCTTTTAAGAAGAAAAGCGGTCGGGGGATGGCGAGGATACCTCGCCATATCCAATCGACCAAGAGAAGTCAACCATTTTCTCATTGGTATCAATCCTCTTCCTTTAAGGGAGAGGTAATTATCAATTATTCATTATCAATTATCAATTATTGAACTACCCTACTAAACCAACGCAGCTAAAATAGAATAGTGCCAAAAGAATGGGTGAGTTTCGGGGGTATCGAGAATATGGGAATAGGGGGGAGATAAAGACACCTATAAACAAAAATAAGAGTGCACACTTTGAGATTTGCCAGTCTACTACATCAGGATTTAACCAGTCCTTTAATAAACACTATAGCAATCCTAAATCATTTGTCATAAATCAAAACACAGATAAAAAATCTGATAATCTTTTGCCTGACGGAGCAGATAAGCTATTTCCTTTTTGTGAGATATTTTTACAAGGGCTGAAATAGGACTGCTATATCTTAATTAATTTACCCAAAAACTCAGAAAATTAGCATCGAAATTTTATCAATTATCAATTACTAGTCATATCTTAATCAATGGAATCTAAAAATTTGAAGCAGTTATTAGAAGCAATTGCGATAGGCGAGATAACTCCAGAGGCAGCCTTAAAAAAAATCAAGCATTTTGACTTTGAAAAAGTCGAAGACTTTGCCAAGATTGACCACCATAGAAATATTAGAACAGGTTTTCCAGAAGTTATTTGGGGACCCGGAAAAACACCAGAACAAATAATTAAAATTATAGAGGTTATGAGACAACATAATCCCGTAGTCATGGCAACTCGAATCGAACCAGAAATATACGAACAGTTGCAAGATAAAATTTCTAATCTTTATTATTATTCAGATGCAAAAATTTGCGTAGTTATCTCAGGTTCTCCTACACAACAACATGAAGGTATAATTACAATTTTAACTGCTGGTACTGCAGATTTACCAGTAGCAGAAGAAGCAGCAGTTACAGCAACTTTTTGTGGTTTTAAAGTAAAGCGTCTTTGGGATGTTGGCGTGGCAGGAATTCATCGGTTATTAAGTCATCAGCATTTAATTGCAGAAGCTGATGTATTAATTGTTGTCGCAGGTATGGAAGGTGCTTTGCCTAGTGTCGTAGCAGGTTTAGCAGACTG
Organism: Microcoleaceae cyanobacterium; assembly: GCA_049647275.1. Classification (GTDB taxonomy): domain Bacteria; phylum Cyanobacteriota; class Cyanobacteriia; order Cyanobacteriales; family Microcoleaceae; genus JASJEE01. Next base: position 1,142 of record JBARXI010000903.1, on the reverse strand, counting down.
CCCTGTTATTGCAGTACCTACAAGTGTTGGTTATGGTGTAAATTTGAATGGTTTAGCTCCACTATTAACTATGTTAAATTCTTGTGCGCCTGGAATAGGTGTTGTTAATATTGATAATGGTTTTGGAGCAGCTATTTTAGCCGGACAAATTATCAGGACTGGAAATAAGTTGGCTGATAGAAAAAATTGAGTATAAATTAAATACAATCGCTCAAATTATCTGGAGCAGTTCAATAATTAACAATGAACAATGAACAATTAACAATTAACAATGAACAATTACCTCTGTTTCAACAGCAGAGGATTGACTAAAAGGATAAAATTTATCCTGGTAGGACGACAGCACATGGGGCAGCAAAGGAGAGGCTTTAAACCTTAATGAATTAGAGCTATTTCAACAATTAATTATTAATTATTAATTGTTGAAAAGAAGAGGATTGACTAAAAGATTTTTTTTTTCTTGTTTCGCCTTTAAAATAGAGGCTTTTTACCTGGCGTTGCATATTTGTGGGATGAATTGTCGGCTTGGAGAAAAAAGAAGCTAGAAGTATTAAAGATGAGATTTACCAGCTCAAAAAAAATTCATCCCTTGATTCAGCAACGCCTTTTACCTTAATTATTTGGTAAAAATAAGTTGTACAAATTTTATCTTAAATGGATTGTGAATCTAGCTTCTATAGCAATCCTATTTCAGTTATAAATTTTTGGTGGTGGTAGGTGGTAGGTGGTAGGTGGTAGGTGTTAGGTGGTAAGTAGAAGACAAAATAAATACATCTAAATTTTTCACAAATCATTTAGGATTGCTATATATAAAAACTATTCAGACTATTTTTACACAAATAATAAAAAGTTTCTTAGACTTCTCCAGAAAGTTAGTTTTTGCCCTTGTTTGATGAAGGTTGAAATCTCATTTTTGGAGATAATTACCTAGGCAAAATTAATTAGACAAATCTCAATGTAATAAGAAATAGCTGTATTCTTCTAATATCAGCTATTACAGTGTTGTTTATTTTATCGTAACTGCCTAGCTAGTAGTAATCAAGTCAAGAAAAACAGAGACATTACCAAGTAGTGTCTGAATAATAACTTCCAGGAGATTAAGACCATGCTTAGAAGCAGTGGAAAGAAAAGAACGGATATTG
>JBARXI010000902.1:0-3742 GCA_049647275.1 Microcoleaceae cyanobacterium | reverse complement strand
CTTTACGGTTTAATCCTGTTAATGCCCTGAGCAACCTGTCTTGTTTTAAGGCTCGTTCAATATTTAGCATTTTCCTGGCCAATTTAGTCTTGAATCATTTTACCTTATTTCCCAACAACTCTATTGTGTTGTGAGCAGTGAGCAGTCGAATCAACAATGAATAAAAAAATCCCCCTTTTTGCCGCTCTCGGAATCCTTGTGATGCTAACAATTCTGATAGTATCACTTTCTTTACGAGAACCCCAGACTGATGTAAAAGTAGGTGCAGTTTTGCCCTTATCTGGAAATTCTGCTGCCTATGGGAATTGGATTCGGGAAGCTCTCCAACTGGTAGAAGAGGAAACTAATCAGACTGGAGGTATCCAATCTAATTCCCTCAAGATTATCTACGAAGATGACCAAGGTCAGCCTTCAGTCGCAGCTTCGGCAATGCAGAAGCTGACTAATATTGACAAAGTGCCTCTTGTCTATGGTTCCTGGGTATCCTCTGCAGTGCTGGCAATGGCTCCCATTGCTGAACGTACTGGCACCGTCTTGATAGCAGAAGCCATATCGCCAAAAATTTCAGATGCAGGGGACTACGTTTTTAGGTTCAATCTAGATGCCAGAGTTGCTCTTGCTAATTTAATTCCCTTCGCGGCTCAGAAAAATGATGAATTTGCGATTCTTTACATTAACAATGATTTTGGGGTCGATCAAGCAAATATATTCAAAGAGGAGATGGAAAGTAAGGGCGAATCTCTTGTTTTCAATGAAGGATACAATCCCACGACAACTGATTTTAGAAGTGCCCTGACAAAGATTAAGAATTTACAACCAGAAGCGGTATTTATCCCTGGTTATCTGGAAATTACTAACATTCTTAAACAAGCTCAAGAATTAGGACTTAACGTACAGTTTTATTCTAGTTTTCCCTTTGAGAATGTTAATATCCTCAAAATTGCTGGTCAAGCCACTGAAGGTGTAATCTATCCGTTTTTCTTTGATTCTGAATCTCAGAACCCCTTGATGCTGGAGTTTCAAGAGAAATATCAGAAACGTTATGGTCGTCCCGCTGAGGGATTTGCAGCACTAGGCTATTTTGGGATGAAAATGGCGGTAGATGTCATGAGGAAAGTAGGAACTAAACCAGATGTGATTAGGGAGGAATTAGAGCAAATTAAAGATTATCCAACGGGTTTCGGTCTCGCCAGCTTTGACCAAAATGGCGATCTCAAAATTCCTGTGTTACTCAAGACAGTAAGAGACGGCAAGTTCGTAGTTTTAGAGCAACCCCAAGCAATGTCAAGAATTTTTCAGATATCTAGGATTCATTATTAACAACTCACTGGAATGTAAATAGGGTTTTGAAGAGTACAGATGGGAACCGTTCATCAACTCTCCCCCCTTACTTGTATTACTAAAGTTTTTATGGTATAAATAAAAATTGTTGATTTTTACCTCTGCCCCAATTTCTGACGCAGAGGTATGAGGAGACAATAACGATATTCTGGATCAAAGAAATAGCAGATGGATCGCACCCAAGAACTAAACTTATTAGAAGATGCAGTAGACCTCATTTGGGATATCTGTGAGGAAGCTTTTAATAAAAACACCGAATTTCATAGCTGGTTTATTTCGGATATAGACCAGTATTTCCAGTTTTTAAAACGATCGTTTGCGCGAGTTATAAATAATTCAAATCGAAAACTTTTTGAAGGAATTGGTAAAAGTTTACTATCTGAGTGTGAAGTAGACCGGGTAGCAATACACTACCGTAGTCGCCGAGCTAAAGAGGATGAGTCTGCTACTTGGCGACGGAGTATATTTGACCTGACTAAGATTAGTGAACCAAGAATCAATGACAATGACTCGGAATACCACGATGCACCCCATATCGATACAACGACATATTATCAGGGAAAAACTCTTCCACAGCACATTTTCAAAAAGGGAAAGAGAAATCGAGTCTTGTGCTTTGAGTTTGCTAAAGATGAGCAAGAGTTATTAAATGGAAAGTTTGTCAATCAAACCTTGTTGCGTATTCCTTTTTCTGTATACAGAATTATAGCAGAATCTTTAGACGAATATCCTATACAGCCGAGTGTAGAAAAAATTGACAAAGATTTTCTACACCAATTAGCTCAATATTGCCATGATAATTTATCAGATCATAATCAACCTCAAAACGATCAAGAAAGAATTCAATTTCTAATAGATTCTAGTTTAATAACTCTGACGCTTCTGAAGAAACAAGTAATAAAATTACCTAGAGCATTCATTTTAGTTCCGGTTTTTGTAGGTCAAGAAGGCATTGGCGGAATGGCCTTTTTTAGTGAAAATTGTAAACTACTGCAAGAAAATCAGCGATCGCTTAAATATCTAGCAATGAATCTCTTAGCTTATATAACGGTGCTGGAGAGTCACGAAATCGAAGCGGAGAAACGCATCCTTGAAGCGAATAGTCCTGTTGTCCATCTTTTTGTTCACAGTATTAACAAAGCGTTCACTACGCCAATTCAAAACATCTGTACTGATATCGACCAAGCAGCTAATATCCTGATAGAAATTTCCGCTCAGGATGAACTTCAAGCTAAGACCCTCAAAAGTGGTCAAAGGTTGCGAGCGATTTCAAACTTTCTATCTTCCTTCTCAGAACGTTGGAGTGGAGCTATTGCTACTTTAGTCAATCAGTCTATAGAAGCTGAGACTGAAGCTACTATAAGGTTTCTAGCAATAGATCAATTTGATGGCAAAAATATTAACCAAGAATTGTTACTACAAGTCCAAGCTCTTTTTTCTGTTCAACTAGCTAACGAAATCTTTGATTTTTCTGACTTTTGTAAATACCGCCCATTTCTGGAATATTTCAGTACAAACGAGGGAATTAACAAACTTGTAGACCTCCGCTTTAATGTCCAACATAGAATATATGGGAGTAAGGATTTAATTTTGCTCTTTCTTTTAGAACTCGTCCAAAATGCCATAGAAGCTTTACCTCTGGGTAAAGTTCTTTGGAATTATCGGGATAATCCCCGGCGTTTGAAACGGGGTACAAGTGGCTTTAAGATTGAGATTACTTCTCAAGAGCTAGAAAAATGGATAGCGATCGAGATTAGAGACAATGGAAGTGGATTTCCCTCGAAGATTCTAGAGGGGTTTCAGAAATACCTACCTCAATATGCCAGAACTAACTTTCCCCCACCTACCTTAAGAGAAATACGTCAACAACTCGCAGAAGATGGAGAAACTCCAGAGGTTAAAAGTGGAGGTGGACTGAGTAGCAAAAGCGGTGGAGCAATGGGTATAGGTATTTTTGGCATTGCTGACTACCTTTCCCGAATCTGTTTGGTAGAGTGGGATAGGAAGAAATCAGCAGAATCAGATTATACTGGCCAACAAGTGAGGATTATCCGTAGAGGTACAGTAGAAATTGAAAGTCCTCCAGGAGAAAAAGAGAGGGGAAGTATTGTGCGCCTTCTCTTACCAAAGGAACCATTGGCAACTGATAGTAAATCATGGGAAGTTTGTTTGGAAAGGAGGGTCTGAGGGTGATTATGAATGGAAATGCTAAACAACAACGAATTCTGATTGTCGAAGACGCTAGGGAGGATCGCTTACGATTTCGGTATATATTAGACCTCTCCAAAAATTTCTAAAGTCTTTCTATCACTTGATTTTAGCTCTTTTCTGACCATCAAGCACTCATACTTTATTTGACGTATTTCTCAGTATTTGAGATGTTTCTTATTAAAAATAAGAG
>JBARXI010000901.1:0-4424 GCA_049647275.1 Microcoleaceae cyanobacterium | reverse complement strand
ATCACCCCATCACCCCATCACCCTAAAATCGTCAATATATGTATTTCATAACTTAGAAAACTGCTGTAAATCCCCAACAAAATGTAAAAACTTCAGCATAGCTGGCTTTAATTAATCTTCGGATTTATCTACATCTAATTTAGCCAATTTTTTCCACTTTAAACTTTATTTTTTAAAGATTGATATAAAAACTCAAGTTTATCTGAAACACTTTGTGGCTTAAAAGTAAAACATATATAAAAAGTTCTTGCTGTTTTATCTACTTTTAAGACCTTGGCATAAGTCTGCTCGCTCATAAATTTATTATCAAAGTTTAATATATTAAGTTGGATATTACTATCAGAAGTTGGCATTAAATCAACAGATGTATATTCATTGACTTTTACTTCTGCACCTTTATGAGATAATTTGACTAAATCTCCCTTGCAGACATTATCACTAACTTGCTTGCCTTCTACAATCAAATAAAATATTGGTATAGCATTTTTGAGTGGTAGTAATATATCTTCTTCTTTCGGTAAAAATAAATTATATTTATCGCCAATACCTCCTATTTCGTAAATAGTAATTGGTTCTTTAATGCCTTTAGGTTTAATTTCTTTGGTAGAATCTATTCTTAATTTTGAAGTGCCTATTGCTTCTTTAGTGGAGTTAGAAATTAAGATTTGATTTCCAGTAGCATAAGTTTCAATCCGGAAAGCTAAATTTACTTCCCAACCAATAGCAGTATATTCTGTATGTTCTTCTGAGCCAATATTTCCGACCACAGCTTCCCCAGTATTAATCCCAATACCCATGTCTAAATTTGGTAATCCTAGAAAACTCATTTTTTGATTAATATTCACCATTTCTAACTGCATTTCTAGAGCACAAGCTACGGCTCTTGTGGCGTCATCTTCCCTACTTATAGGAGCACCAAATAATACCATAATTCCATCCCCAAGTAACTTATCAATAGTTCCACCATATTTGGTTATAACTTTTAATATATCTTGGAGATAAATATTGAGAATTTCTACTACCTTTTCTGCTGCTAGTTGTTCAGATAAAGCAGTAAATCCTCTTAAATCTGAAGTTAATATAGTTATAAGTTGTCTTTTACCACCGATTTTTAAACCAGCTTCACTTTCTAACAAATTACTGACTATTTCATGGGAGAGATAACGGCCAAATGTTTTTCTAATTACACCTGCACTGCCAGCCACATAACCTGTAACGGCAAAAGATGAACCTACCATTGCTAATAAAGGAGAAACCACCGGCAACCACCATTTCCCAATAAAAGCACCATAACTAATGCTAAATAAGAAAAAAGTTGCTACACAGAGTTTTGTTAACAGAGTTAATGAAAAAAATGTTTCGGTTTTGTTGTGCCTCTGCCATGTAATAGTAGCTCCCACTCCAGACCAGATAAAAATCCATAACCATTCTTGGTGTTCAGACCAACTTTTGATTGGAGAACGTTCATTTAAGGCGGAATTAATAATGTGAGCGATCAAATTTGCCTGAACTTCTACCCCTGCCATGTGTTCGGGAAGCCTTAATATACCACTACTGTAGGGTGTGTAGAATATATCCTTAAAACTTTCTCCTACTGCACCAATCAGAATAATGCGATCGCGTCCCCAATCTTGAGACACTCGATCTTCAAGAATATCTGTCAGAGAAACTGTCTCAAAATAACCACTTGGCCCTCGATAGTTGATTAATAACTGATAGCCACCAGCATCTGCTCTTACATAACCACCATCATTTGGTTTCAGGGGAAGAAATACTTGATTTCCCAAGCGCCAGTTTTTTGTTCCCTCAACTATTTCAGGTTCGATGCCTTCTTTTTCGAGATAAAGCAAAGCCAAATACAAGCCAAAGCTATAAACAACTTCTCCATTTTTATCTTCTAGGTAAAGTAAGCCCCGTCGTACCCGGTTATCTGCATCAATAATTACATCGTTTGCTCCTACTTGTCCTTTTGCTTTCAAGGCAGGTGGTGGGGCAACTCCTTCTCGTTTTTCATCCCCTACTACTTTCTGAATACCTACTAAGTTGGGGGTGTTTTGAAATACTTTTACTAAATCTTGGTGGCCAGGCGGTACAGGTAAGTCTCGATAAATATCTAAACCAATACCTCTTGGCTCCATAGCTTTTAGTTTTTCCAATAGCCTGGCATAGACGGCATCAGAAATAACTGCTTGGCCTAATTTCTGTACGTCTGTTTCATATATACCAACAATTACTATACGTTCATCTACAGGAGGCAAGGGTCTGTGACGCATATAAAGGTCGAATGTAGCCCACTCCCACAACTGTAATATTCCGGTCAAGCGTATCAAGATGATAAAAATAGCTACGCAGGGAGTAGTCATCCACACCCCGCGCCATTGCCAGATTAATAGTTTTGCTTTTACTCTTGGAGCATTCTGATGAGATTTCACTCACGATTTCTCAAAATATTTGATGTTAAGGGAATTGAAGAATTGTTTTTGCCTCTGAGTTGGTTGTCTTTCTCAACATCAGTCAAAGATTTGACTATCTGCCACTTCCCCTAATTCCACCGATTCTAACAATTCTTTCCAGGCATTAGGATAAGCTTCACGAGTCTTTTCTAAGGTTGTTACAGTTTCGTTCCAAATTGATGATTCAGCATAAAGTTTAGCTTGCTCTAATGGTTGTTGTTCTAGTTGTTTAAGTTTTGTTTCTGTTTCAGCAGTTAAAGGGGTACGTTTTAACCATCCGTTAATATAGGTGTCTAAACTACGTTGGCTGGGGTCGCAAATTATGCCAAAGTGCCAGACGTAAGTATTATTGGGTTTCAGTTCAACAGTTTTTGGTAAATTTACTTTCACAATTCCAGCCGATTCAGGTAAAGAAATATTTGTTTTGTAGACTGGTGTTTTAACTCTATTTGTCCAATCATATAAAGCAAATTCTGCTGTTTGTTTAGTAGTTTTAGGAACATAGAGATAAACTGTTGGATGAGGACTAACTGTTGTACCAATATTGTTTTTTGGCATTAAAGCAGTTAATTTGACCCCTGATTTTTCTCCAACTAATGAATTACAAGGTCCACGAGAGCCGGCCCCTGCTGTTCTAGCAGGAGCACCAGATTGTTCTGCTGGCGGAAACTTGAAAGCTTGTAGTTGGGGATTGGATTGGATTTGAGTCGTAGAGATGGGTTGTGATGGGTTCACTGTGGTAGGTGAAACCAGAAGACCCATTAAAGAAAGTCCTAGAAAATTTCTTACAAACATGATAAAAAAACAATATTTACTCTAGAAAAGTTATATGGTTATTCGTAGTGGGCTATTAGTAATAATAGACCATGTGTAATATTAACATATTCTTTTTATATCGTCAATATGTAAGACTTTTTATGTAGCTGTTTATAACGCAATACGCTTGAGTAGAATCATGGTTTATAATATGACAAAGAAGAAGCTTTGAACAGGGTAAACGTATCTTAAAATTTGTCTTAAATAAGGAATCATCAAAAAATATTTAATTTTAGTTAAATTACTTACCCTTATAGTTTCACAGCCAGAGGGTTTTGGCAAATTTATTTGAATAAAAAACATGAGCAATAGTTATGCTCTAAATAGTATTAATTTTTTATCAAACAGTTTATTATACATCTCCCAAAAAGAATAGATTTTTGGCAGCAGGCAACAGGCAAGAATTTTTCTGAGTCGGACACAAAAAATGCTTTATATATAATATAATTTCCGGCTTTTGATTTGACCATTTGTACCTCCACTCGCAAGAATTTTTCCATCTGGACTAAAAGCTAGAGAAGTAACTGCGCTCGAATGTGGGAAAGTGGGTTCCACAAAACCTGTTTTGAGATTCCAGAGCTTAATCATACCATCATAACTACCACTCGCAAGAGTCTGACCATTCACACTAATAGCTACAGCTTTCACATCATCGGTATGACCTTCGAGAGTTCCGATGAGATTGCCATTAGAAAGATGCCAAAGCTTGATGCGGTTATCCCAACTACCACTGGCAAGAATTTTTCCATCTGGACTAATAGCAAGAGATTCAATAGCATCTGCATGAGCATTTATGGTATGAATTAATTGACCATTCGTGCAGTTCCAAATTTTGATTGTACGATCATAACTACCACTAACTAAAGTTTTGCCATCAGGGGTAATAGCAACTGGATAAACCTATCCTTTATGTTTTGCAAGAGTTAGGTCAGGTAGAATTTTTTGTTCTGTTTTATGAGCTAAATTATTAGTTGATATTAATAGCGTTCTGCACAATAAAAAACCGCCCATAGCTGTAATAGCAGTTATCAGGCACGCCTCTTGCAGAGGAACTGCGCCCTTCAGTTATCAGTACCTTTAGCTAAAGCAAGAGGCTTGACATAAGGAATATGCTCTTGTCTTGGTCGAGAGATGGCGAGGAGACCTCGCCATCCC
>JBARXI010000900.1:0-7994 GCA_049647275.1 Microcoleaceae cyanobacterium | reverse complement strand
TAGCAATCCTATTTCAGTTATAAATTTTTGGTGGTGGTAGGTGGTAGGTGTTAGGTATTAGGTGGTAGGTAGAAGACAAAATAAATACATCTAAATTTTTCACAAATCATTTAGGATTGCTATATTTACAAAAGAAAAGACCGGGGAAGAGAGTAGCTATATTTTGGGATGGAGCCACCGATCATAATTCCCAGGAATTCCGAGAATATTTACATGAAACTAATCATGGTTGATCGGAATAAAAATGGCAAATTAATTGCACAAAATTTGCTAAATCATGCACCTGTTCGCTAAAGCGTCTCCGAAGGAGAAACAAAACCCATTCGAAGATATCTGGTGACAAACCAAAAATTTCCCTCCAAAATTTTATCATCTATGCCATTTGTTTAAAGTTGTAAAGTGGCTATTTATGAAGTTTGCAAATGGTCAAATCTTTGATTTTTCCCAACTTCATCAATATGGATTTTTGCCACAAGCAATGCGCGGATTGCTATATATCGAAGAGGATTTTTAGAATTAGTCTGAGTGAATTGATTCAACTCATTGATAATACATAATGTTGGTATTAATGCTATTCGCTTACTTGTTAATACAGTATACCTATAGCAATCCTAAATCATTTGTAAAAAATTAAAACTATAGATACATAAAAAATCTGAGACTCTTATCCCAAATCAGCTATTGCCTTTTTGTCAGATATTTTTACAAGGGCTCAAATCGGACTGCTATATAACAGTAGTTGATCGAGCAGGAATAATATTTTACTACATTTGATAAATAATTAAGCACCTACACAGAATTGATTACCTAATCTAATTTCCTGTAACCCTTGCAGTAAAAAGGTTTTTGTTTTGGAAAATGTGTAATTAATTTTGTTTACCGGCTTAGGTCTCCTACATCATTAGGAAGAGGGTTGTAAGTGTTAGGGAATAGCAAAAAATAAATTTCCAATTCTTGGACTACCCCTACTACAGGGTCGAGGCTATTCTAAGTTTAGTGCAATGGGATATTTTTTATGAGTAAGTCCCCGAGGTCAACAAGGATTTTAAGAATTATTCTGAGTTAATTGATTCAACTTATTAATAATACATGATGTTGGTAGTAATTCTATTCGTTTACTTCTTAAGACAGTACAGTTTTCAACAGTCACTGATAAAGCAGGAATCAAATTTTGCTTTAGTTGATAAATAATTAGCTCTGCTAAATCATACTGGCTAATTAATTCTTTATCTGCTACATATCTAGGGTCAAATGCAGTTCTATCAAGTAACCATAAATCTACCCCATACTTCTGAATAAAATTTTTAACTTCTTCTGGGTTAGGAGTATATTGAGCTTGAATTAAATCAATTGCTCTTTGACTAAACTGACGATAGTATCCTAAATGATAAGGTAAGCTATATTCCTGTGCTACGAAAGTAGAACGTTGAGCAAAAGTAGGGAGATTAGCTGATTCTTTAGAGATAGAAGCAATTAATGTATCTTTCGGTTGTGCTAATAAATATTTATATAATTCAGTTTCTTTGCCTTGCACATAAGATTGATTATCTATAGTCAGGTCAGTAGAAAATGGAATCATACTTAATATGATTAATAATAAAGTTGTGGCTCCGAGAGATATTTTATTTTGCCAAGTTAAACTATTTTCTACTTGAGAAATAACTTTGCGTAAAAAACTATCTAACCATAGCATTAAGGCAATACCAGCAGTTATTGGCATAATTACTCGTAGACTATGGTAAATATATCTGTTGGGAAAATGAAGATTGAATAAAAGAGCATGAGCAATAAAAAATAATCCAATCGATGCTATTAAAATTTGAGTTAATATTTCTAGGTTTTCAGAAACCTGCTTTGTTAAAGGGAATTTTTCACTTTTGCTCAGAAAAAAAGGTAATAATAGTGAAGCGATCGCTAGTGGTGGTAATAATCCTAGAAATAAAATACTACTTCTCGGTCCTATCAGCCAAAAAATCAAAGGGTTATCGTGAAAAAAGAAAGCTCTGCCGTAACGACCATCAACATAATTGAAAATAGGTTGTAGTTTGGCTGCAGCAGTAGTAATAATTGGTCCGAATTCAGTAGCATTAAATTTGTAGGGTAGAAGTATTGCTACTGTAATAATTATTGCTCCTAACCATAGCCAATAATTTAATGAAACAGAAGATAATTTTAACCGCTTTTGATGGTAGGAGAATAGTCTAATAGTTAAGATAGTTAATGATAGTAATACAGTGTGAGGATAAAAAAGTGCTTGGAGAGCGATCGCTATCAAAACTGGAAATAAAGCACCCCGGAGTAAATAGTATAAAAATGCTAAAAATAGTGGATAGAAAAATGCTCTCGGAGTTGCAGAAACTAAGTCATCTTCCATCCATAAAGTTTGATTTAAGATAAACGAACTGAAAAATCCTAAAGCCGGAATTGGTAAAATTTCTAAACTCACTACAAAACAGTAAACTGTAGAAATTAATCCCAGAAAAATAGGTAACAATTTACTTAAAAAAACTGGGTCGATACCTATAGATGCAATTACCCAATAAAAAGTTTTATATCCCCAAGGTGCTACTGACTGAAAATAGTCAGCAATTAAGTCTTGAGGAAACAATTCTGAATCTAAAAAACGACGCATCCAAAAAATATGTTGTCGCCCATCATCTTGGATTACATATTCAGCTTGGAAAGCTTCTTTGAGAGATTCAATTCCATAAATTGTCAGAATAGCGATACTTAAACCAAACCAAAATTTACCATGTCTTTTTCCGAACAAAAATTGATGTAAGAAAATTAGACATTTAGTTAATTTAGATTCAAAATTTAATTTTTTTTGGTTTAGGGGAGTTGACATCGCTCAAATATACAATTGCTCAATTATTTGAAAAGTATAGGATAAGTTTGATACTCCTTTCTAAGTAAAAACTTTATTTTTTTATCTGTTTGTTGAAATTTACAGAATCTACCCCTGAGCCAGCATTAAAAAGTTTTTAAATCTGTTAAGGCTGATTGTGGAGAATCTTTACAGCGTATTGCAGGTTTCTGAAGTACAGTACCAGCAGCGTTAAAAATACTTTACAAAATTAGAGGTAATCACAATATATAGCGTTTCTCAAGTTACTGAGGTACAGTTGCTTTTCTTCTTTTCTATTTCCTGTTCCCTGAATGACTACTCCTTACTACCACCAAACAAACGAATTTTGTACCTCATCAGTAACAGAAGTACTATATAATATTTAATCATTTATAAAATTATGTCCAATTATTTGACTTAAGTAGCAAGCCCCTGAATTATGTCCAGGGGAGCAGTCAAAAACTCTAAATATTACAACAAGAATATTAAAATCAAAACTATTGTACAATGGTTGACGAAAAAATCATGGGAACTACCGAAGCAGCATATTTACTGGGTATATCTGGCCAACGTTTACGAGTTTTGTTAGCCCAAGGTAGAGTTAAAGGGGCTTCCAAGAAAAATGGCTTTTGGCAAATACCCGCTTACGGGCCGAAAGGCAAGGAAATGCCAGTGATTTTTCCTGGCAAGAGAGGCCCTAAAGGTGTTTGGTGTCAAAAAAGACGTAGTAAGCCGACCATGATTCACGTCAATCAGCAAATGATTAAGCAAAATGCCAAGAATCCAGGGGATAAATTAAAGCCAGTAGTTTCTGTCAAACAGAGCGATCGCAACGATTATGGTTATCAACTCGAAATTAAAGGCCCGTGTCGAGTGGTTTATAGACCCCACGACCCGGCTAGCTGTGGCGCTCATTTATGGATAGATACTTATAGTTCGGTGCATTTTGTAGATACGAATTTTAATCCGGTTACTGCTAGGCGAGCTTATAAATATATATAGATATATAGGTAAGTTAAGTAAGTAGATACAATTTAGATTTTTCCCAATATCTGTTGTGATAAACTGATAGTTATAGTCAACAAAAGTAACGACAGATGGATAGTGCTGTGAAAAATCAAGCCCTTGTAGATGCTTTGGTCAAAAATCTGCCGGAGGACGCATCTGAAGCTCAAGTCGATCGGATTTTTGCTTCTGAATTATTCAAGTTTTTAGGTTTTGAATTAAATGAGCAGGTGCCTTCTTTTTCTACAGGAAGTGGTACTGATGCGGTCGATCATGCTCTCCGTCGTAGTACGGAAAATGATATATTTTCCCAAACTAAGACTAATCCAGATATTCTCGTAGAATTGAAAGCTAGAAATGTTAATTTAACTCCAGATTCGACACAATATAGAAAGACAGTTGTACAAATTAAACGGTATTTTTTAGCAGAAAACTGTAAAACGGTGAAGTGGGGAATAATTACCAATGCTAATCACATCCAATTATTTAGAAAGCATGGAAAGGTTATTTATCCAGCGACAGTTTGTCTGGAAATTAATCCAGAAAATATTATTAAAATAGCTACATCAATTAAAGAAAAAATTGATAAACCACAAAAAGCATTAATAGTAGCAGTTTATAACAATAAGGGTGGCGTAGGAAAAACAACAACTACAGTTAACACAGCAGCAACCTTATCTCTACCTCCGTATAATAAAAAAGTGTTGATTGTAGATTTTGACCCTAATCAAAGAGACCTGACAAATTCTCTAGCAATAAAACCAGGTACTCCCACCTTTTATGATTGTTTAGTAGATAAAAATATTAATGTCGCAGATGTAATTTATCCCTACAAACTCAATAGTAAAAAATTAAAAAAATCATTTGGCTTTGATGTAATTCCGGTGCATGGAAAACTTGGCGATTGGGACGATGTTGCACAAAAAATTACTTTTGATAGATTAAGCAAATTATTAGACACACTGAAAAATAGCTACGATCATATCTTCATTGATGCTCCTCCCAATTGGCGAATATTCAGTGTTAGTGCTGTTTATGCCGCAGATGTAGTGTTAATTCCAGCAAAACATAACAACTTATTTTCCCTAGAAAATGCAGCCATAGCTATCAAAGAATATATTCCAGCAGTTCAAAAAGCAAGAAGAAAAGATGCAGCAAGAAGAAAAAATGAAGATTTCGGACCTGTAGCTCTACCGATTTTCTTAAACGGTGAAAGAATGACCGATGCTCAAAAGAAAGTTGCTAAATCTTATATCAATAAACTAATTAGAGAAGCTCAAGAAAATTCAAATCATCAATTTGCTCTCAGACCATATTTTTATCCCCGCTATACAGCAGCAAACAAAAATACAGAGATATTTGAACTTCCTAATTATGCTTCTATTGCAAATTCTGCTTTTTCTCATGTACCTGCTGTTTACAAAGATAAGATAGCTAAGGGATATTATATTAATTTGGTTAAGGAGTATTTTCTACAATGAGTAATTTGAGTAATGTTGGTAAGTTAATACATCTATATATTGATGAAATTGAACCGGGGGATGGAACAGATGCGCCAGAATTTCTAATTTCAGCAACGGCAAAATTTCTCAGTGAAAGTGGGGGGCGAAACTGGGTACCTGTAATTGTGAAAGAAGTCGAAGAAGATAAATATGAAGTAATTGGTAATTCGTTTATTTTTGCTGTGGCTGAAGCAGCAGGTTTAGAAAAAGTTTGGTGTGTTATTGCCGATGAAAGTGAAACGACTGAAGAAATAAGCAAAATTTTGTCTGGGGAAAAAATACCAAAAATAAATCTTTCTACTGCCACGAGAGACGAAATTAAAACAGCACTTCAATACTTAATTGAAAAACCAGACAGCAAACTTAAAGGAATTAGATTACCAATAGCTACAGAACGGATTAATGAAGCACCGCGTCAATATTGGAAAAATTTTGAACCGATTACAAAATTGAAATGTGGAATTACTAAAGGTGGAAAACTTAATACTTTGAAAGAGGTATTTTATTTGACTCCCCAACCTCTGCCAGAAATAATCACAGACCCGAATATTTTGAACAGTATGACAGTAGCAGAGTTGAAAAAAATGGCTAAGAAAAGGGCAATATCTGGCTATACGAAAAAGAAGAAAAATGAATTGGTTGAGTTGTTAAGTTCTAGTAGTAATATC
Source organism: Microcoleaceae cyanobacterium (assembly GCA_049647275.1). GTDB lineage: Bacteria > Cyanobacteriota > Cyanobacteriia > Cyanobacteriales > Microcoleaceae > JASJEE01. The sequence continues at coordinate 1,971 of JBARXI010000900.1, read as the reverse complement.
GTGGCTGATTAGGTAGGAATTGCTGAAAAAGTATTTTGGTGATTTTTAGAACTCAGCAGTCCTTAGAGGGAGGGAATCAGAATCCCAGAGACAGGATTAAAGGCGTTCCAAAGTGACGAATGATTCTCGATTTTGGATGCCAGAATTTGGGATTGGGGAATTACTAAAATGATTAGTGAATGTTTAACAAGGTTAACAAGGTTACTTTTTTTCCAGAGGTTTTACCAGATAAATAGTGTTTACTGAAAAAATCTTCTTGTGAAAGAAGACAACAGGCAAAAGTTTTAGCGATCGCTAAATTGGCAAGTTTATCCATCTGCCATCGAAAAATTCCAGCATTTTCAGACCTTATATCATGTCCGGTTGAACAGTTATAAATAAAATACTCAGGAGTCAGAATCCAGAATCCAGAATTTCCGTTTGTCATGCTCCGCAAACAGGAGGGAAGAAAGAAGAAGAGAAAGAGAAAGTTTTTTTATCACTAATTATCCGGACATGATATTACCTATTAAAAATAGATACTTTTTGGTTTTTAAAAAGCCTAAAATCCTCATTTATCCTTGTCATTACTTCTGCTTTTCTTCAGCCAAACCTAAATATTCGACTACCAATACTCAACCAATACCCAAAACTCGCCACCTAAAATTTACTACCTAAATTATCGTGAAGCTCTAAATAACAATAATACTGCCACTCCTAGACCAAGGAAATTTGGCAGCCATGCAGACAAAAATGGAGTCAGAATTTCTTTTTGACCAATTGCTCCGGTAATAAAAGAAAGTAAATAGTAGGCAAAAATAATAATCACACTAATACCAAAACTGGTTCCCCGACTACCAGAACGTTGAGGTCCAATACCCAAAGCTGCCCCCACTAAACCCATCACAACACACACAAAAGGAAGAGCAAACTTCTGTTGAATTCGTACCTGGGTTTTAATCACCTTCTTTTGATTGCCACTCAACTTCATTAACTCTAAATACTCATAAGCTTGACGAATATTCATCTGTGAATAACTACGTTGTTTACCAGCTATATCTAAAGGAGTATTAGGCATTTGTAACTCTTGGTGGTCAAACCTAACAATATTCCGATAAGAACCATCAGCAGATATCACATAAACAGTACCGTTAAACAACTCCCAAATTTTTTCCTTCGTATTCCAAGTTGCTGACTCTGAAGAAACAATTTGCTCTACTCCGTATTGGGAACGGTCTACAATAGTTACACCTTTCATATATCTGCCGTCAAACTTTTCGGCATAAAATAAACGGGTAAGAGTTGTATCCTGACTCCCATCTGGTTGCTTAACTTGACCGAATTCTGGATAAAAAATATTTTCTTCTCGGAAAGGTGGGTCGTCTTGCTCAAGAATTTTTTCGAGGGTGACAGATGCTTTAAAATTGGCATTAGGTACAATAACTTCATTAAGAGCAAAGGTAGACCCAGTGATAATTAAACTGAAGATTAGTGCAGGAACAACCATTCGATAGACACTAATTCCGCAACTACGAAGGGCCACTATTTCACTGTTGCTCGACATCTGACTGTAAACCATCAGAGTTGCCAGTACCATTGCCATCGGAAATGCCAAGCCAATGTATTCTGGTAGTTTTAAGAGAAATACTGTAATGGCTGTAGAAAATGGTAATCCTGACTCTGCCACTTTCCGGACCAAATCAAACATTTCTCCTACTGTTACTCCAATAGAAGAAAACAATCCTATACCAAAAAGAAATGGTCCGATTAATTCTACAATCATGTAGCGGTCCATGACTGGAATTCTTGGGTCAAGTCTTTGTAAGGAATATAAAGAGTTTGAGATACTTAGCTTCATCAAGCACCTCCGTGGAGACCCGCGTTGTATGCTTTTGCATCAACGTCGGGAGGAAACGACGGATATTTTCTAGAAGATTGAACCCCTGAAATATCCAATTGATTAAACATAAGCGTAGCCATCCTTTTTGTGAA
>JBARXI010000899.1:0-5286 GCA_049647275.1 Microcoleaceae cyanobacterium | reverse complement strand
TTCAGAACGATTTTTCTAGTTGTCTCATTTGCCTGTCGCCATCTTCCTGATGCGAGTAAGTTGTTCAAGCAAATGTAGTCTTCGTGCGAAAATTCTTTGGGGAGCAGAGGAATAAAATCTGGAGTTGACTCAACAGCCTCATCTTGACGTTGAACAGGAGTATCATTTTCCTTTGAATCTGTAGATGTATAAGGTTCTGTTTTAAGTTGTTGAGAAATAGCAAGAGGCATTTTCGGCCAAATATATTTTAAAGTTTCTATGGAAATAGCCAGTCCCTCAGTTCCATCTTTCTCCATATTGGTAGCTATACCCAAAACATGACCAGTTTCCAAATCAACTACAGGTGCTCCACTATAACCTTGACGGAGGCGATAGCCTTGATTTATTAACAACTTCCAAGCTATAACCTTTTGATTATTTTGAGTTAGGAAACTTTTTTTGCCCAAAACTCCATCAACAATTTGGAGGCTTCTTTTTTTCTCTTCACCATAGAGATAGTGACCTGCTATCTGAAATTTTCTATTTTCTCCCTGTGATAAATTTATAAGCTGCAATGGTAGGATATCTTTGAGATTTTCAACTCGCAAAACTGCTAAATCAAAACCCGTAATATCTCCTATTCCGACAACTTTTGCGGGGATACTATTAACCAATAAATTTTCTTCACCACCCACATCATTAACAACATGGGCACAGGTCAGCAAATAAGTATAATTTTGTTCCTGATAAAAAGGAAATCCAGTACCAATAAGATTTGCTTTGCGAGAGTTGTCACTAGCACTGGTAATTAAAACAATAGATTTTTCTAGCTGTATACTCATTTTCTGATTGTTTAGGTTTCAAGACTAATTTTACTTTTAAATTTGCACCAGCTTTTGCTTTAGTAATATATAGATTACCTTCTCCCTCGAAATTAAAACCTACTTCCACTTTAGCTTGTTGAATTTCCATATCTTTATTAATTTCTTGCCAAGCCTCAGCAATTGGACGAATACTAACTAATATAGGTTTAACTTGTGCAAAGGTAGATTTGACTCCTTTTCACAACATTATTTGAAAATTGTTATTACTGAAGTCGTGCTTTTTCCATGACAGACTTAATATAATCTGTTTTTCCTGTTGTATATGCTTCTCGATCGCTCGAAAAGCGTTGAGCAAGATTACGTTTTAATTGTGCATAGCGCGCTGCTTCATCTGGATGCTGACAAAGATAGTCTCGAAATATTAAACACTCCCATAATATGCTGTCTGCTTCGACTATATGGACATGATGAGTGCGTGGACTGTTAGGTGGTAGACCTTTGACAAAAAACATCCGCTCTGGATCGGGATTATCAAACCAATATTCATACTCCAAGAGTTTTAACTGAGGAATAGCTATTTGTTTTGCTTCTTCAAGTGAAGATACTTCTATCAATAAATCAATAATAGGTTTTGCAGCTAAACCTGGTACTGATGTGCTGCCAAAATGTTCGATACGATTGATAAAAGATGCTCCTAAAATCTCGCGAATGTGTGTAGCTTCTTGCTGAAACATATATTTCCATTCTGGATTATATTCGACGATAATAACTTCATCCATTGGTCTATAAATATTAATAAGGGACAAGACTAACTTAACATTATATCCGGTTGAATATTTATTATTAAGATAGTAGGGGAGCGGGGGAGTAGGGGAGGCAGGGAAAATAGAAAGATTTACTGTTTAAGCAAGAGGTTCAATAATGAATAATGAATAATTAATAATTAATAATTAACTACCTCTTCTTTTCAAGGAGAGGATTGACTAATAATGAAAAATTTTATTTATTATCCCCGATTAAGGGGAGGTTTTAAACCACATTTTTTCGATAAGTTTTTTCCAAATCGCTCTTATCCGGACATGATATAACACGAAAATTTCAATTATTCGATTGCATCTCAATGCATGAATAAAGCCAAAAGTTTATCGTTTTTAGCCAACAGGGAATATATATATAGAAAAAAAGTATTTTTGCACATAAGAGATGCACCCAATTATTCTGGTGGCTATCTGGTTTTATTGCTGAATTTAATTGCTATTTTATTCAAACATATTTCATCAATTTTCACGATAATATATAGATAGATAAAATTTCAATTTGTTTAACTCTCTCTCTATACCCATTTTCTGAAGCAACTTTACTGTTAGGGAATTTTGCAACTAACCCTACACAATTAGATACCTATTTTACTAAAGCCATGAATATTAATCATTCCCAAAAACAAGCTTTTGAATATTTGGCAAAGGGCGAATATAGTCAGGCAATAAATTTATATGAAAATTGCATTGAGATTAATCCAACTATTAAGTCAAATTATTGGTATTTGGGATTAGCTTTACTTTTGCAAGGAGAAGAATTTGCAGCTAAAACTGTTTGGTTATCGGCAATGACGGAGGCAACTCCAGATAATTTTGATATCTGGATGACGGAGTTAATCGAAATCTTAGAAACTACAGCAATTCAATACCTTAATGCGGGAAAGTTACAACAGGCAGAAAAAATCTATTGGCAAATTCTTGAAGTTAATCATACTGAAGCAAAAACTTATTATAATTTGGGTAATACTATTGCTTATCAAGGCAGAGAAGAGGAGGCAATAGAATGTTGGGAAAAAGCAGTCGAACTCCAGCCAGATTTTTTAGCTGCTTACCAAAGTCTGGCAAGTTTATTTCAGAGACTAAGGGAATTTCAGAAAGCTATCTCTTATTATTTAAAAATGTTGGAAATTCAACCAAACAGTCTCGAAGTTTATGAAAATTTGGGGTTGTGTTTTTCTGCAATGAATTATTTGGAAGAAGCAAGAGCTTATTGTCAGTTATCTATAAAAATTCAAACAGACTATTCACCTGCTTGGGGAAATTGGGGAATTATTCTGTTAAAACAGGGGAAATTGGAAGAAGCGATCGCTCGATTAAAGATGGCTATTGAAATACAACTAAATTTTATTCAAGCTTATCTGAATTTCAATCAAAAGATTACCTCTCATGCCAACTTATTCAAGGCTTTACAAAATCATCAAGATGCTGAAATTTACTTAGAGTTAGGTCGAATTTTAGTTCAGAATAAAAGTTGGCAATTAGTAGTGAAAGACAAAATATTAGATATAGGTTATTTATGTCTGCAAAAAGCTAGGGAAGTAAAACCAGAATTAGGGGTAAAAATTGATAGTATTCTCAACCAAAAACAACAACCAGCAACTAATCCTCAGCAAAATATTTCTCAAGTAAAACCACCCACAGGATTTTATGAATCAACTTGGGAATGGGCAGTTACTCAGAATGTACAAACAAGTAACTATATTAATATTTATCCTGAAAATTTCCTGCAACTTAAACCACCCATTACACCAGATAATTCAGTACATTTTAGTTTTAGATTCGGCAATCAAATTAAATTACCTGCAACATTTGTCGCCATAATTCCAGAGGGCAGATTTTGGATAGATGAAACAAATTTTAAAACCGCCATTATTACATCAGAAAATCAAGAAAACCAAGAAAGTAAAATCTTAGGAGATGTCTCGCCACAATTTCCTATTCTCAGCCCAGGCTCCCCAGAAAATTATCCGAGTAAACATTCTATTTTTTCCTTGAAAACTTTACCTCAGATTCAGAATATTCAGGGCACAGTAGCAGTTTTATCTGGAATATTTAATAACAACTACTTTCACTGGATGTTTGATATTTTGCCCAGAATTGAATTATTGCGTCAGAGTGGAATAAATTTCAAAAATATAGATAAATTTTTAATTAACCATCAGCTTCCATTCCAGAAAGAAACTTTAAAAATTCTAGATATTCCTGAAGCAAAAATTATCGATACTGAAAAACATCAACATATTCAAGCCACAAAATTAATTGTTCCTTCCTTTCCTGGTTGTGTCGCCTGGATGCCAAAATGGGCTTGTGATTTTCTCAGAACAGAATTTTTAAACTTAGCAGAAACTTCAGATAAAATAGACCGGATATATATAAGTCGGAAACAAGCAAATAATCGCCGAATTATTAACGAGGATGAAATTATTAATTTATTGACTAAATTCGGATTTAAAAGCGTAACATTAGAATCAATGTCTGTTAAAAAACAAGCATCATTATTAGCAAATGCAAAAGTAGTAATTTCTGCTCATGGAGGCGGTTTAACTAACCTAGTATTTTGCCATCCCGGAACTAAAGTAATCGAAATATTTTCCCCTAACTATATATATTCTTGTTATTGGTTAATCTCTAACTTAGTCGGTCTAGAATATTACTATCTCTTAGGAGAAAATCCCCTCGGTTTTTCCTTCCATGAACTTCTTTCACCCAACCATCGCCTAGAAGATATTTTTGTTAATATAAATCACTTATTAGAGATGATGAAATTTGTTGGCATAACTTAGGAAAATCATGTTAAAATAGAACTAAAATTTGGCAAATATTCTGGATAACGTATGTTGGAATCAGTGCAGTCAATTACCCAACCAGATATTATCTATCCTGATAGCGATGGACAACCAATGGCAAATAATACAGAACAATTTCGCTGTATCGTAGTTATTGAACAAAATTGGAATATTTTCAAGGAATTTGAAGCTGCAACAAATTAAAAAGAAACAACTCCTGAAGAAAAAAAAGAAGTCGAAAAAATCCAAGTTACTGACAGATTTGGGAAAGTTATTATGGGATTTAACAAAGGTTCAACATCAGAATATCCCGACTATGCTTATGCCGTATACATTCCTAACAATACTTTCGAGACTCACGACATTAACTACGGCAAAGTACCAGCAACAGGTAAAGCCAAAAGTTTGACTGATTTAAAAAAGAGTATTGAGCAACTGGAACAGATACTTAATAATGACTAAAAAAAATCTGTGGAGACTTTTTCCTATGATTTCCTTTCTAATATTACAGACCTCGATATCAAGAAAAATCTCAAAAAATATGGTATACAACAGAAACCTATTGTCTAATTGTCTGTTTTAGTTGAACTATGAAATTATCGTAAACGCTCGATAAATTGACTGGTTAAAAATTTATAAATCCCCTAATTTTCTGGAAAAGTTAGGGGGTTTACTTAAGGTTATTGAGATTGAGATTAGCTGTTACGGACGGTACCATCTGGCATAATTGTATTTTCACTCGTAAGCTTCTTTAAAACTAATTTCATCCCAACTAATATCTAAGATAACTTTTGTGAAGTCAACTTGAGTTAAATTAGCTTCATTGAACCAAACTGGACCATTAATCTTGGCATTGCTAAAATTTACACCGCTGAGGTC
>JBARXI010000898.1:0-1810 GCA_049647275.1 Microcoleaceae cyanobacterium | reverse complement strand
ACCGTAAATAAAAACTTAGGAGATTTGATTAATTGTCCAGTTGAAGTAGCTACAAAACTTTCTATACCTGCATCTATACCTAATGACTTTTTACCTACTGGATGATCTGGGACTGACTCTGATGAAGTAAAGATAATCATCAAATAATAACCAAAGCGCTTTTTTAACTATCCTAGCTTGTTTAGGTTGAAAGTTATCTGGATATGGTCTGCTTTGTCTAATTTTTATCCAGCCTAATTGAGGTAGCTTGATTTTGTTACAGTCTAAGCAATTTTTCAACATTGCTGGAAATACAAAACTCCTCAATCTTTTCTCAAATCTAGGAAAGCCTTTACCCAATGATTTCATTTCAGAGTGAGTAAAAACTCTTATTGCGACATACGCAACAAAAGGACTCAACCCTCAAGTGAGTAAAAACTCCTATTGCGACATACGCAATAAAAGCACTCATACACTCAAGTGAGTAAAAACTCCTATTGCGATATACGCAATAAAAGCACTCAACCCTCAAGTGAGTAAAAACTCCTATTGCGACATACGCAATAAAAGCACTCAACCCTCAAGTGAGTAATACCAATTTCATGTAGTTGAGCTACTCAGGTTTAGAGTAGTCAGTAGTCAGTAGTCAGCAGGTAAGGTGAGTAGCGTTACTTTTTGAACTTGGTATAAAAACTCCTATTGCGACATACGCAATAAAAGCACTCATACCCTGAAAAAAGAAATAATACCAAATCCGGTTATCAAAAATACTTTATAGGATTTCAACAATTAATAATTACCTCTCCTTAAAACGGATAGGATTGGCGAACAGGACTTTTTTTCTTTATTTCTGCTGTAAAGAAGAGGCTTTAAACCTTAATTACTTGGTAAGATTAATCCTCTCCCCTAAATCCTAAATCCTATCTCCCCATCTACATAAAAGGAGACTCTATAATCAACCCAATTTATAACCCTTGTAAAATAGGCATTAATTTTTCATTCAGCGCCTTATATCCTGCTCGATTAAGATGAAGAAAATCTCTACTATATTCTTCCCTAACTTTCCCTTGTTCATTTACCAAAATCGCTTTTGTATCGAAAATTATCACATCCTTGTTTTCCAAAGAATAAATAAAATCATTCACTTTCTTAATAGCTAACTCTACATCCGGCGACCAAAAAAGTTTTCTTTCAAATGGCACTTCAGCAATAGGAAAAATAGTTGTCAGAATCACAACAGCACCAAGCTGACGAGATTGCCTGACAATTTCTTTGATATTTGATTTACACTCAGAAATAATTGTCTCTTTATCTTCAGGAAATATTGGTATTCTGTATAAATCATTTACACCAACTTGAACTATTACAATATCTGGAGACAAAGGTTTAATATGTTGATTTAATCTTCCTAAAACTTGCCCTGTCGTTTGCCCATAAATTCCCCGATTAACAAAATTAAAATCATCAAAACCTTTAGGTAAATTCCAACCACGGGCACGAGAGTCTCCAAAAAAAACTATATTTTTTTGATTGGAATTTTTAGTCTCTTTGGGGTTAGTATCAATAGGATAAAAATTTATGGCAAGTGGGTTTAATTGTAGGGAGTTTAATTGTAAATAATAATTCCTACTCCTGTTAAAAAATAGGAAATTCAGCCCTACTGAAACTAATATAATTATTGATAAACAAATAATTATCAGTTTGTTTTTGTTCATAATTCAGAAACGCTAAAATCAAAGTTAAACTAATCTTAGCAAGAAGTAATAGAAGGCAAAAATGACAACTATCTCATTATTGAGCAGGGGAGTAGGGGAGTAGGGGAGTAGGGGAG
>JBARXI010000897.1:0-4454 GCA_049647275.1 Microcoleaceae cyanobacterium | reverse complement strand
GTCTATATACCGATCGAAGTCAAATCACAGAGATTGCTTCGGGAGGGTTATTTTTACAGATAAAAACTCACTTTTCTTCCCTCGCAATGACAATTTTCAACATATTGTCTAGATAATAGGTTTGCAGGAAAAAACTAAAACTGTCTATATACCGATCGAAGTCAAATCACAGAGATTGCTTCGGGAGGGTTATTTTTACAGATAAAAACTCACTTTTTTTCCCTCGCAATGACAATTTTTTACATATTGAGGGGCGCTATTTTTACAGATAAAAATTCACTTTTCTTCCCCTCACGATGACAATATTGAATATCCGTTCCCAAATTCTTGTCTTATCTCTAAGCCAATTTCAAAATTGCCAACCCAATAATCACCGCCGGAATTACGCCAGCAGGTCCAAACAAACCGCCTATCATCGCAGCTAGACTATAACCTATATCTTTTCCTGCTAACCATATTCCACCAATAGCGCCAGCAATAATCGAAATTCCGCTAGCAACTCCTAACCAAAATAAGGCGGTTAGTATTGTAATTTCTCCGGTAGCTAAGTTACTGACAAAAATTTGAAAGCTTGGTATAGCTTCCAAGTCTATAATCAGTCTATGGATGACGTTGAATAAATCGCTCATTATGATTATGCTCCTATTTGTATTTTAAGCCACTCCTAAAAAAGACTCTAAAACCCCCTATCTTGTAGAAGACATTTTTGAGTCAAGTTCAAACAGTAATAATTCGGCTTCCACTGCTGACAATGCTTCCGAAACTACTGTTGCTCTTTCTACTTCGTTGTACTGACAAAAAATTCCTTGGGCTTCTTCATAGAGTTTTTTTGCCTGGAGTAGATTTTGGTAATTTCCTGTTTCTGGGTGTTTCGGGTTATCGGGTAAATTGTATAGCAGGTTGGCTTTATTAGAGATAGTAGCTGCATATTCTAATGGCGTATCTTTTGCCGTGCGAACTTTCAAGGCTTCATTGTATGCAGTTAATGCCCGCAAATTATTATCTATTGGATGCAGACTGGGAAGATATTGTAAGGCATTAGCAAGATTGTTTTGCAACATCGCATATTCGTTTGGATGTTCGATCTGGTTAACTGCCTTTAATGCTTCCTCAAATGATTGTACTGCCATTGCTTGTCTCATACCCTCTCTTTCTGGAGAAAGCGTCATCGAAAGATAGGCGATCGCGATATTATTTTGCAATACGGCATATTCTTGAGGGTGTTTATCTGCTGTAAATACTGGCAACCCCCGTTGATATGCTTCTATTGCCTGTTTCATTGTTGCCAAGTTAAAGCCAACTAATGCCTGTAATACCAAGCCTAAGTTCATTTCCGCTTCTGCCACTTCTTCGGGTATTCCTTCTTCCCGTAGTATTTGCAGGGCGGTTTCATAGGCTTCTTTTGCCTCTACCAATAAATCAGGCCCTTCTCCTGGCATAGCTCTTAAAGCTGTAGCCATTCCTGTTAATGCCCTTGCTTGGAGTAGGGGATCATCGTGGCTGGATAATTCTATAGCCTGTTGATATAGGCAAATAGCATCATCTAGTTGTTTAGAGTCTTTTGGTTTTTGTTGCAGCCCATTTGCCATTTCAATCAGCATCTGAATTTTTTCTGAAACATTTGCTGACTCAGATTCAATGGCATTTAGTGCTGCTTTCACAGTGGTATCACTAATAGTTTGAAGCACAGTTTTTAAAAAATTAGTATTTTCAACAGTATTTTCAACAAAAATATTTTGTTTTTTTTACTATTCAGCCTGTTTAAGTTTAAGTTATTTTTATTTTATCAATATACTTAAGTACCGTCTTATTGTTTATCTTTTTTTTATGTTTTTGAAAATTTTGAACAACTACATAGTATGTTATGTATGGATATGTATAAACGTCAGATTAATCTTTGTAATTAAACCTCCCTATCATTAGCATAAATAATCTCCAAAAATAGTTGTTTTTGCTACTTAATTGCCGTTATTTTAGTTTTGCAGGAATTATATCATCTTCGGATAATTTAGTTATAATTTATTTTTACCTTGCAACCTTACTTCTTTCCTGTAGAGTTGCTGCCTAATATCATGTTCGTTTGAATACTTATAATATTTTCCAAAACAAATTACATTTGCTAACTTCTGAGCCAGAAATCTTCTGCTGTTAACATTAGCAACCTTAGAGACTTGCGTTGAAATAAACTACCGATTAGATTAGGGTGGGCAAAACGAAGACATCAACTCAATTAAAACATACACCAAAAAATATTTTGCCCACCGAGAAAGCTAAACACTAGTACATTATTTTTGTACTCATCCCTTACTTTTTTCCTGTAGAGTTGCTGCGTAATATTATGCTCGTTTGAATACTTAGTCATATTTTCCGAAACAAATTACATTTGCTAACTTCTGAGCCAGAAATCTTCTGCTGTTAACATTAGTGTATTTGTCAAGGCTGGAAACTGACTCCCACTGGCGAAACCTACTTGGCTACCATTAGGATTATAAAATAAATTACCATTTTCACTATTATAGACAATTACTGCATCTGCGGTTTCTGCAAGCTGGTTATATGATATAGCAATCCTAAATCATTTGTAAAAAATCAAAACACAGATAAAAAATCTGAGACTCTGTTGCTTTCTGGATCTGTTGCCTTTTTGTGAGATATTTTTATTTTTACAAGGGCTGAAATAGGACTGCTATATAGGGGTTCTCGTATTAATTAGATAGAGTATTTTTTCCCTATTCCCTAAAATCCAAAACTTGTCTACCTCATCTAGCGTGAGAAATGCTATATACAACAAAATCAAGTTCGATAGATGTATATTAATAGTAAAAAAAATAACCGATTTTAACTATTAATATCTTCAAAAAATCGAACTTAATTTAGTATTTTATGATCAAACTTTTGCTTTTGAAGACATTTGTGAATCACGTTCAAAACTAATCATATTAGCAATAGATTCTGGTAAATCCTTCAAATCATCTTGATCTTGAGAACCACTCAAAGGAGATACAAAAGTATAACAAGGGTCACATTCACTCGTATCATAAACCTGAAGAATCCAATAATCAGGACATCCTTTTATTCCCACTTCAACAAGATACCAACTAGATTCTTGTTTCGCATATCTAATAGTAAACCACTCTTGTTCTGCCTGAGGAATTTCCCAATCATTCCCCAAAAAATCAATTGCTAATTTTTCTGCTTCTGTTTGAGTAAACATGATATTAATTATCTACTTACTGGGCAGGTGCTTCCGAAGCTTCTGGGTCAGGATAATATCCTAATTGTTTAGCTAATTCACGGGCAACATGGAATAAAAACTTAGCCCCATCTTGATTTCCTTGGTGAATTTGTGCCTGACCAACTTGCATTAAAACTGTAACAAAACCAGCATCAACCAGTTCAATATTTTCATCTAAAACTTCAGGTTCTTTCCCATTAGGGCATTTCACTAATTTATCAATTAATTCATAATATTGCTCTTGTCTTTGTTCATCTTTTTGTTCGTCCATGATAATTTCCTTGTGTTAAGTATTTTGAGATTGCGATAGATTTTTTCTACCTTATATTTTGCTTTGAAAACTCTCTATAAGTTCTTGAAAAACCTTATCAGCCGAACCTTGGACGACAGGAGAAAGTTCTAGACCAAAATCCAAATTTTCAGCTTCTATTAAATAGACAATTACATCTTCAGGAAAATCCTCTCTAAAGATTTTTCTACCCACCGCCAAAGCATTATCCCAACGAAAATCATGCAAACTATAACTAGCTACTGGCAGTGCTTCCAACTCCGAACTAGGAACCTTAAATATTGCACCTGGTTCAGAACCCGTAGCACTAGCATCCAGAATAATTAGTTGCTGAGTTCCCCGTGCCTGAAACATCACTTCCATTCCCGCAGTACCGCAGTCATAAACCCGGACATCAGGAACAGGATGTTCAGCCAAATATTGCTGCAAGCGTTGAGCAATAATTACTCCTACCCCATCATCACTACGGTTAAGATTACCGCAACCGATAATTGTCAACATTATTTATTTGTTAAGTGGGGTATTAGATGTGCCCAAAAGTAGATTTTATCTAGCTTATTAACTTCACGTCCTCAACACTAACCCATTTTTTTAACCGTTTTTGTAACCTGGTAACATATTAGGAGTATTCTTGCAAAGATAAGGCACAGCAGGTTTTACAGAGTTCGAAACAAACCCAACAGATATAGGCTTTTTTGGGTTGTGAGTCTGTTTACCCACGGCATTATGTGTCGCGCTAGATTGGCAATAGTCGGAAAATCTTGCCCCACCACAACTATTTTGGAGTGCTTCATAAAATGAAATGACTATTGCTACATTCGCAATAGAAGAAAGGCAACGGCTTTACCCACAAGCAATACAACTGTTTTTCGGGTGCTTGATAAAATTAATAACTACGGAGTCAGACTAACTATTACCCAGTTTCTGTAG
>JBARXI010000896.1:0-2059 GCA_049647275.1 Microcoleaceae cyanobacterium | reverse complement strand
GACTCCACGTCCACCTTGAGTAGCCTATCTGCTTTAGACCGCCAAAAAAATGCCGCAGTGATGGGGTCTAGCGGGGGGTAAAACTCTGACGGTTGATACATTAGTTTCAATTTTTGGGCTTCTTCTGGTTCTCGGTAGCCTTCTTTATTGCCTTGGTTGCGAGCCTGACGCGAGCAAAACCGCGTCCTGGTTCCGGATGGTTCTCAATGCCGACGATGGTAATCTCCTTCGTCTCCGGTCCGTAAATCCAGAACATGCGCCGCGCACCGGCTTTCCTGTTCTCGAGATAGGATTCCCAGATGCGCACGCCGTATTTCTCGGTCAGCACGTCGATCTCGTGTGACTTGAGCCCCGGATGCCTCGGATTGGTTTCGAGATGCTGCAGAGCCTTACGGATCTTTCGATAAAGATCCTTTTCGTCGCGGTTAAGCTCGTCGGCCAAAGCCTTCTCCCCGAGCTCGTTAATCAGTGCTTCGGCTTCGCCGTCAAAGTAGATAGTGAACATCCGGCTTAAACTTCGGGCAGTTTCGACCAATCAAGCTTGGTTCCTTTGTGCCCTGCCTTGTGCCGTTTCACGGCAGCGTCGATTTGCTCCAGCATGTTGGGTGAGACCAAAACACGCGGCTCCATCTTGATCGTGCCGTCTTCGTATTCGGTGACGTGGTAAAACTCAGTCCGTGCGCTTCGGATGGTCACGCGCCGCTTGGTGTCCAGCTTCGCGTCGTAATTCTTTTTAACTGCTACTGCCATAATACCTAAAAGTGTAGGTGGGATTTCCCACTTTTCAAGCTTTCATCGCTTCCGTCTCTTTTTCTCCTGCCGCCAAGTAGCGGTTTTGCGGTTAAAGGGAACAAAGGCCGCTTCCTGCCTGCGGTTCCCGGGCGCGGTGCGGCTGTGGCTCTTCTGTAGGTCGTCGATCACGACGCGGGTGTAATCCTGCGTCGTGTCGATCGAGCTATGGCCTAAAAGCTCCTGGACGTGCCTGACCGATGCTCCGCCCCGCAGCATTTCGGTGGCGCAGCTGTGGCGCAGGCTGTGGACGGTGTAGATGTCGCCTAGGTGCGCCGCGTCGCGGTGCTTCTGGAAGCGCTTGCGCAGTGTATTTGTGCTGATCAAAAACAAGCTGCCGTCGGGGTTTTTCTTACGCTTGAGCAAGGTCGGCCGGACTTGCTTCAAGTATTCCTGGAGGAACTGAGCGGCCACTTTGCCGACCGGCACTTGTCTATCTTTGCGGCCTTTGCCCAACACCACGCGCAGGACGCGGCCTTGCAAGTCGAGGTCATACGGCGTCAGGCGGCAGAGTTCGCCGCCTCGCAGGCCGCTGGAGTAAAGCAGTTCAAAGATGCATCGATCTCGGAAGCCCTCGGCAGTGGATAGATTGGGCTGGTGTAAGAGCCGTGCGATTTGCCCCCGGTTCATGAGGTTGCGCGGCAAGTGCCTGGCTTTGTGTAGCGGCGGCAGTCCTAAAGTGATGTCGCTTAAAACGCGCTCGGTCTCGTGCAGATAGCGGAACAGGTCGCGCACCGTCCAAAGGATCTTGGATTGATAGTTCTTTGTCCACGCCCCGCGTGCGCTCTTGCCGTGGCGCACGCGCTCAGCCAGCGCGAGCAACATGGGCTTGTCCGCTTCGCGGACATCTTCGAGGCCGTAGGCTCGGCAAAACCTGATCCAGTGTTTTAAGACGGTGCCGTCTGCCTTGACGGTGCTTTCGGCCAGATGCTGGCCGCGCCGCCAATCCTGATACACCGCCGCTGCTTCGGTCGGGCTCATTTGTCGAGGCCTCGGTAACGGATCGCGCCGTCTGGCAGGTCGATGGCTTCGCGCGGGTGGTGCTTGGCTTGGACGCGCCTGAGCTCGGTTTTAACGATCCGGGTGTAACGCTCGGTCGTGTGCAAGTAGTCGTGCCCGAGGATCGCTTGGATGTGGCGCAGTTCTGCGCCGCGTTGTAGCATCGAGGTGGCCAGTGTGTGGCGGAAGCTGTGCACTGTGATCGTCTTTTCAATCTTAGCCGCCTTCGTGTAGCCCTTGAGTTTTTTGCAGATTCCAGACACGCCAAACA
>JBARXI010000895.1:0-3936 GCA_049647275.1 Microcoleaceae cyanobacterium | reverse complement strand
TTTTTCAGTTTTTGATTCACAAAAAAGTCTCAAGAAAAAAATCAAGCAATGCCTGAGTTGTTTCCTCTGGTGCTTCCTCTGGCAAAAAGTGACCACAAGGGAAAGCTTGACCGCGCACATCTATTGCTCTTTCTCGCCAAGTTTCCAGCACGTCATAACATTTTTCCATCACCCCGCGCGCTCCCCACAAAACCAGTAACGGACATTGTATTTTACTGTGAATATCTTCTGCATCATGTTCTAAATCAATAGTTGCAGCAGCGCGATAGTCTTCACAAGTTGCATGAATAGTGGCGGGGTTACTGAAACAGCGAATATATTCTTTTATGGCTGTCTCTGTAAAAGCTGTTTGGTTAGCACTCCACTGTTTGAGTTTGCTAAGGAGATAAAATGTCGGGTCAGCACCGATGAGACGTTCGGGAATATTGTTGGGTTCGATCAGAAAAAACCAGTGGGAGTAGGCAGTGGCGAGTTGTTGGTTGATAGTCTCAAAAATTTTTCTGGTGGGTACAATGTCAAGCACTGCTGCTTTTTCCACACACTGGGGATGGTCGAGTAGAAGACGATGAAGCACTCTACCTCCGCGATCGTGACCTGCCGCCAAGAATTTGGGGAAACCGAGGGCTGCCATTACTTCTACTTGGTCTTGGGCGGTGACTCGTTTGGAATAGGTGAGATGTTCGGGGTCGGAGGGTGGTTTGTCGCTGTCGCCGTAACCTCGCAGGTCTGTACAGATGACGGTGAAGTGTTGGGCGAGGGTGGGGGCGACTTTGTGCCACATAATGTGGGTTTGGGGATAGCCGTGCAATAGTAACAATGGGGGTCCGTTTCCGGCTTTGGCTAAATTAATTGTTGCGTTAGAGGTTGAGATTTTGTGGTAGGTAAATTGTTCAAACATGAGTATGTAGTCGGGTGGGTAAATAGTAATTTTTCTATTCTATATTAATAGTAAAGTTACAATTTTCTCTATCTCTACCTGCTCCCTGTATACTATAAATAAGAAATAAGAGATTAAAAAAAGTTAGGGTCAGATGAGTCAATTATTAGAGTCATTTCGTGAAGCTTATAGAAATCTGGAGCTTCTCCCACTGCTGACAACAACAGCACTAAAAAAATTTCGGGTTGAATATGGTACTGAAACTATTGAAGAATTAGAACAGTTGGTGGAAGATAGCCCTTCTGGAGATAGTAAAATAATTTTTGCCGGACATCGGGGTTGTGGCAAGTCTACCCTTTTAGCACAATTCTGTCGGCAGATAAAAGATAGATATTTTGTGGTGTTTTTTTCCATCTCTGACTCGATCGAAATGTCCGATGTTAATCACATTAATATTTTGTTCGCCATCGCTGTGCGTTTAATGGAGGCGGCAGAAGAGCAACAGGTAGAAATTAAATCATCTACAAAAGACCAGTTTTATAAATGGTTTGCCAAACGTACTAGAACAGAAACTGAAGAATTTAAAGCTGAAACATCGGCAGGTTTTGACTTGTTTAAAATTATCACTGGAAAATTAAAAGCTGATGCGACTATTAGAGAGGAAATTAAACAAGAATTTCTCCGAAAAGTTTCTGATTTAATTGCTAGAATTAATGAAATTGCTGCTGTAGTTCAGAATGCCTCAAAAAAAGAGATTTTAGTCGTTATTGATGACTTGGATAAAATCGATCTTGCCGTAGTTAGACAGATTTATGAAGAACATATCAAAGCATTATTTCAACCTAATTTTAGAATTATTTTTACTATTCCTATTTCAGCTCTACGGGAAGTCCGCATGGCATCAACTTTAACCACGGAAACTAATAATCAAATTATTACAATGCCTGTTTCTAAACTTTTTAAACAGGGAGAACGTCGCCTGCCTAATTCCATGCCAAGATCAGAACCTACTGCCATGCTGACTGAGATAATTTATAAACGAATTTCTAGAGATTTAATTGAACCAGAAACTGTCGAACAGATTATTGTTTATAGTGGGGGCGTGTTGCGGGAGTTGATTAGAATTACTAACGAATGTTGTCGGATTTGTCTGCGGTTAATTCGGCGAAGACCAGATGATTTAGAGATAAAAATTAATCCGCAAATTCTAGAGGAAGCTATTATTAATATTAGTATCGACTTTGATACGAGAATTGGTACGGCAGACTATAAAATTTTACAGCAAACTTATCAGGAATTTAAACCAAATGACCCGAAAGAACAACGATTTTTAGATTTATTGCATGGATTATATGTGTTGGAATATCGCAATGCTAGACTTTGGTATGATGTTCACCCTATTGTTACAGAACTTTTGCAAGAGAAAGGAGAATTATCGTAGGGGTAATTTCCTACGGAATGCTGCGCAAACATGAATTACCCCTACGGAATTACGAATTACCCGTACAAAACTCAGAAGTAATACCTGACCAAAAAATAAGGGTAACTTCTAACTGAAAAAGCTGATATAGCATTTCTCAGTAAGCGTGAAGTACGTCGATCCCCCCTAACCCCCATCTAACAAAAAGCGCAGCATCTACTGGCTTCCCCCTTCCGAAGGGGGACGGGAGGGGGATTGAAAAGGGGGGAACCTGAAGCAATAAGAGTTTCAGCGTTCCTAGTCAGCTCTATTTGTAGGGTGTGTTTTGCTCCGCAACATGATAAAGCGTAGCGTAACGCACCTTTACCCCGATCGGTAGTGTCCCTAATAAGATAACTGACACATCTAAAATGGTGCGTTACGACGGATTGCTAAATCCCTTTCATAGTGTAAATTTAAGCCGTCTAACACACCCTACAAATAGTCAGTGCAAATTTGTAGGGTGTGTTAGCGTAGCGTAACGCACCTTTACCCCTAAAAAAGCTGATATAGCATTTCTCAGTAAGCGTGAAGTACGTCGATCCCCCCTAACCAATAACTGAAATGACAGAATTGCTAGAAAAAATCCAAAATCAGAATAGTTATGACGATATAATTGTTTCTATTGAGGCGAGTTATCAAGGGTTAAATATTCTGATTGCTGTCTGCGATGATAGTCAATATCGAGACAAAATAATTGCAAAATATGAAACAGAATTATCTCCAAATATTCCTTGTTATCGAGTTGAGTTGGCAAAGGGAGAACCGAGTCTGAGGGCAGCTATTGCTTCAGTGGTGGAAACTGATGAATATTTGCAGGCCCGAAAGCAAGCTGTGATTACTGTCATGGGTGCCGATGGGTTGCGTTTTTTGACTTTTGATGGTGAAAAAACGGAACAGGAAAAGTTTTTTGGTTATTTACAGTGGACGCGGGAAGCTTTGCGACAATTTCCGTTTTCTATTGTGCTGTGGGTGACGTTTCAAATGGAACGCAGTCTGAGTAAAAAAGCTCCTGATTTTTGGGCGTGGCGGAAGGGTGTATTTCGGTTTATTTCTTTTCAGAAAAAAGCTCTGACTAAGCAGGATGTTAATTTTTTGCGCCCGGTTTTTGGTGAAAGATGGGATGAGGTAGATGAGGATGAACCTCATTTTTTGCCTGTGGCAGATTTGCAGGAGTTGATTTCGGATATTGAACGGGAAAAGGGAGAGCAGGATGCTAGTTTGGTGACTTTGTATGGGAGTTTGGGCAATATTTTTGCTCGACGGGTGGAACGTGGGGAATATGAAAATTATCAGCAGGAGACAGAATTAGCGATTAAATATTTTCAGAAGGCAATAGGTTTGCAGCAAGAGTTGGGTTTGAAGGAAAATTTAGCAAGCAACCTAAATTATTTAGCAAATTTATATCGTTCTCAAGGCAAATACGAAGCAGCAGAACCTTTGTACAAACAAGCCATCGAAATCGTCAAAATAGCCCTACCCGAAAATCATCCATCCCTTGCCACCCACCTCAACAACCTAGCAGGATTATATGAATCTCAAGGCAAATACGAAGCAGCAGAACCTTTGTACAAACAAGCCATCGAAATCGACAAAATTG
>JBARXI010000894.1:0-34285 GCA_049647275.1 Microcoleaceae cyanobacterium | reverse complement strand
TTTCTGACCATATTATGCCGGGAATAAAAGGAGATGAACTTTTGCAGCGGGTTCATCTTCTCTCCCCTAAAACTATCAAAATTATGCTCACAGGACAAGCCGATTTACAAGCAGTAGCAAATGCTATTAAAAATGCTAAATTGTATCGCTATATTTCTAAACCTTGGCAAGCAGAAGACCTAAGTTTAACTGTAAAAGAAGCTGTTAATAGCTATCTTCAAGATAGAGAATTAGCTTCAAAAAATGCTAAACTTCTACTCTTGAATCAAGAATTAGAACAGTTAAACCAAGAGCAAGCTAAACTGATTGATAAACTCCACGAAAATCAAATTCGTCTGAAAAAAGCAGAACAAAAATACCGGGGTATTTTTGAAAATGCAGTAGAGGGAATTTTTCAGACTACCACTGATGGAGTTTATCTTAGTCTGAATCTCGCTTGTGCCAAAATTTATGGTTATGGTTCGCCAGCAGAATTTATGGCAATTATTAATGGTATTCAAAAGCGATTATATGTAGATGCTAATCGTGCCACTGAATTTAGAGAATTAATGGAAAGGAATGGTGCAGTTTTTAACTTTGAATCTCAAGTTTATCAGCGAGATGGTAGTATCATTTGGATTAGTGAAAATGCACGAGCAATTGGCGATATAAATAGTAAAGTGCTCTATTATCAGGGTTTTGTTGAAGACATTACCGCTCGGAAAAAAGCTGAGGTTCAAAGAATAAACTTCACCACTGAATTGTTTCAACTTAATCAAGCTTTTTCTCGATTTGTGCCTCGTCAATTTCTGCAATTTTTGGATAGAGAAAGTATTGTTGATGTGGAGTTGGGCGACCAAGTACAACAAAAAATTTCAGTATTATTTTCTGATATTCGTAACTTTACTACTCTTTCAGAAACTATGACTCCTCAAGAAAATTTTAAATTTATTAATTCTTATTTCTCTTGTATGGAATCAGCAATTATTAGTAATAATGGTTTTGTTGATAAATATATTGGCGACGGAATTATGGCATTATTTGGTGGTACTGCTAATGATGCTGTTAATGCTGGAATTGCTATGTTAAAAAATCTAGCTACTTTTAATCAAAAACGCCTGGTAAAGGGATATTTACCGATAAAAGTTGGCATTGGTATTAATACTGGTTATTTGATGATGGGAACGGTGGGAGGAACCGAACGTATGGATACTACGGTTATTGGTGATGATGTTAATTTGGCTTCTCGTTTGGAAGGATTAACTAAAAATTATGGAGTTTCGTTATTAATTTCTCATAAAACTTTGGCTTGTTTGAATGAGCCAAATGAGTATAAGATTCGCTTTATTGACCGATTGAAAGTTAAAGGTAAGTCTAAAAATGTGGCAGTTTTTGAAGTGTTTGATGCAGATGAAATTCAAATGAAAGAAAATAAATTGGCTACTTTTACAATCTTTGAAGAAGGTTTATTATTATATAACCAAAATTATCTGTATGAAGCACTCAAGCAATTTGAACGAGTATTAAGTATTAATCCCCAAGATAAAGTTGCACAGTTATATGTGAAATTATGTACAGAAAGCAATTAATATTTTGATATATTTTTGCTCGCTATAGCAATTTCGATAATAGTGAGGTACAAAATTCTAGGTTTTAGGGAACAGCGAAGAAAAAACACAAGCGCACCTCACGCTTCTTGATACAGAGTTTCCAACTTTATGAAGTACTGTATTTGTGGTTTTAGGGAGTGGGGAGTATCGGAAGTGTGGGGAGTGTGGGGAGTGTGGGGAGTGTGGGGAGTGTGGGAAGTGTGGGAGTAGGCAACAGGTGAGACAGATTCACGCTGTTCGCTATAAATGCTATATAACTGTAAAAAAACTATAAGAACATATCTAGTTAAATACTTATACATAGTCAGAAGTAAGGAACAGAAAACAGGTAATAGCAAATAGGGTAATAGAAAAAACAAAGATAGATATATAAGAGTTGTTTCTCCCAGGGTTGACTAGGGCTTGCTTAATAAATCTGAAACCTTTAATAGACCAATATTTAAAGGTGATTAAGAGTTTATATTTGACCAGAAAATAGCCTAAATTTTATTAAAATGTGTGGAATTTTAATCAATTATTGATAATTTTGAATTTCTTTTATGACTACTGACTCCCTTGCCTCACCAAAAAACTTTTTTAGCAAACCATAATTAAACAGATTTGGCAGAAAAAAATGATATCATATCCGGTTAAATACTTATAAATTCTTTTTAGTAGAGAAAGAAAACTGGGGGAAAAATATAATATCTCAATCAAAAATTCGTTCTGTGATTTTTTTTACCACCTACCAGCTAATACTTAATATTTAAATAATGATGAAAATTAAAGACATTAAAGAACAAGGAATTTTAGAAAAACTACAGCGTTTTTGCCCTACAGATATAGTAGGAGATGATGCTGCAATATTGCCAACACAACCCAACAAATCATTAGTCGTCACAACTGATATGCTAGTCGATCGAGTACACTTTAGCGATCGCACAACTTCACCGGAAGATGTCGGTTGGCGTGCTGCTGCTGCCAACTTATCCGACCTTGCTGCAATGGGAGCATTCCCCATCGGAATTACGATCGCTCTTGGTCTCAATGGCGATACACCCGTTGCTTGGGTAGAAAAACTTTACCAAGGTATAGCAGACTGTTTGCAACCATACAATACCCCGATCGTGGGTGGAGATATTGCGCGATCGCCTGTTACTATAATCTCAATTACTGCTTTTGGAGAAGTCGAGCCTATAAATACCATCCTCCGCTCCAACTGTCAACCTGAAAATGTCATAGTAGCAACAGGAGTGCATGGAGCATCAAGAGCTGGTTTAGAATTATTACTTCATCCAGAACTTGGTCAAGCTCTTACAGAAACAGAACGTGATTCCCTAATTTTAGCTCACCAACGTCCACAACCACGGCTTGACATTTTACCAATTTTATGGGAATGCTTATCTTCAGATATTTCTAGCTTGGCAAAAAACAGCAACAGTTCCGTCTTAGTAGGAGGAATGGATAGTAGTGATGGATTAGCAGATGCGATCGTTCAAATTTGTCAAGCATCTCAGGTAGGAGCTATAATAGAACGCAGTCAGATTCCAATTCCTACCAGTTTAACCAAATTCGTCTCATCCGAACAAGCACTGAAGTGGGCGCTTTATGGAGGTGAAGACTTTGAACTAATATTATGCCTGCCTCCCATTATTGGCAAAAATTTAGTCAAAAAAATAGGAGTCGGTGCTGCCATAGTAGGTAAGACCACAGACAACACCGACATTTTATTAATAGATAGCCAAGGTACTTACCCAAACGAGCAGTTAACACTCAGCCCAGCATTTCAGCATTTCTGAAAAAGTTATTTATTTTGAATTCAAAAAATAGAATCAAAAGTCAAAACCATTAAGAAGGCCACTTCTGTGCCACAACTTCAGCCAAGTCAACAACACGCTGACTATAACCCCACTCATTATCATACCAAGCAATAACTTTTACCATATCGCCACCCATAACCATTGTCAGACTAGCATCTACAATAGAAGATGAATCATTACCACGAAAGTCACAAGAAACCAAAGGCAGATCGCAGTATTCAATGATTCCCTTCATTGGTCCATTAGCAGCTTCTTCTATAACTTCGTTAACTTGTTCAGTAAAAGTATTTTTCTCAACTTGAGCTACAAGGTCTACAACAGAAACGTTAGGAGTAGGTACCCGCATAGCAATACCGTTTAACTTACCTTTCATTTCTGGAATTACCAGAGCTACTGCTTTAGCTGCACCTGTAGAAGTTGGCACAATATTTACAGCCGCTGCTCTGGCCCGTCGTACATCTCTGTGGCTAGCATCCAAAATACGTTGGTCACCAGTGTAACTATGGGTTGTGGTCATTGTACCTTTAATAATGCCAAAGTTGTCATTAATCACTTTGACCACTGGAGCTAGACAGTTGGTTGTACAACTAGCATTACTGATAATTTCATAATCATCGTGCTCATAATCTTGGTGATTAACACCTACCACGAAAGTACCAACTTTGCCACCTTTTCCTGGAGCCGTAATCAAAACTTTTTTAGCTCCAGCTTGTAAATGCTTTGAAGCTCCTTCCTCAGTCACAAATACACCTGTAGATTCAATAATTAAATCCACACCCCAATCTCCCCATGGTAAATTTAAAGGGTTCCGGTCACACACACACTTAATTGTTTTACCATTAACAGTAATGGAGTTTTCATCAGCACTAATATCTACACCCTTTAATGTGCCCAACATTGAATCATACTTGAGCAGATGAGCATTAGTTTTTGGTTCGGAAGTATCGTTGATAGCGACAACTTCTAGTTGGCTTTCCTCTCCGCGAGTCAGCCAGCAACGTAAGAAGTTACGTCCAATACGTCCAAAACCATTAATAGCAACTCTAATCACCTTTGACCTCCTAACAACAGCGTCATAAAATTTCAATTCGTTACAACTCCCCATACTGAATTGCAATTCCAAGATTTCAGTATGGGACTCTCGTTGACTCCCTACCTAAAGTTAAGTAGATATTTTCCGAGTATTTTTTCTCAAGCTCCCGTACTGCCCCACCGGGTGCTTTTTTATCTTCTACTAAAAGAGCTTAAAAGAAAATTAATCCTGGAAATAATCATACAGCAAGATGTTATCCTAATTATTTTTTTGTAGGTTGATTTTATGATCCCAGTAATTCATAAAATTAATCTTTTGGCAATAGTCAAACGTCATTATTTAATTGTCAAAAGCTTGAAGCTTGCCTCTGGGCAAGCTTCAAGCTTCAATTGTCACTGTGAAATGGTATTAGTCATTTATAGAAGAAACCATTTGGTATCTTTCTTCAATCTTAAGTTTTTTTTAGTAGGTGTCAGGAATAGTCTAGATGTTGGGATAGGCTATAGGAGAAAATTCAATTTTAGGGCTGACTTTTTTCTCAAAACTGATGCTTGAAATACTTGTCAATGATGATGATTATTATTCTGATATATCTCAAATGGGTTCTATAAGTACCTATATAAAATTAATTTAACATTTTGTGGAGGTAGGGAATACGGAAAAAGGTAAGAGGGAATAGGTAGCAGAGAACAGAAAATATACCTGAATAGTAAATCTATAAATAATGTTGCCCACTAACCTAGTAGCATTGATATAATTTGCGATCTAAGATTTTGAATGAAATTCGTCCGCTCGAGAAATCAATATAAATTTTTTGCTGTTACTAAAAATACTTCTGACCGATCCTTGACCCATTTTTAGATATGTCCGGAAAAACACTGGCCTGTGGGTAAAGATTTGATAGAAAACAAACTAATCACGAGTGATACAGCTTATTAACTAAGCTGGGCAGTGTTTTTTGTAAATTACTGCTAGACTCTATCTAAAAAAAACAATTCCTGGTATGATACCGCGTGTTATGGGCGCGATGTGGTGTGTAAGGAGCAATTTAATGTCTAAATATGTTGATTTCAGTGGCAGACCCTTTCATTTCATTGGTATTGGTGGCATTGGTATGTCAGCTATTGCCTATGTTTTAGCTAAACGCAAGTTGCCAATTTATGGTTCAGATCTAAAATCAAGCCACATAACAAAGCGTTTACAAGAAATAGGAACTCATATATTTTGGCAGCAAGATGCCAAAAATTTAGAGGTATTTGAACAAAATACCGAACAACAAAATTTATCTCCGAGCAATAATTCAAACTTAAATTTCTCCCCTACTTCTGTGCGTGAAAATACGGCATCTGTAATCACGAAACAACACAATGGTAGGGTGAAAAATACTCAACAAAATACTCAACAAATTACTCAACTCCCCCAAGTAGTTTGTTCAACAGCAATTAATCAAGCAAATTCAGAATATAAGGCGGCTATTGCATTAGGATGTCCAATTTTCCATCGGTCGGATTTATTGGCAGCTCTGATTCAGGATTATCAAAGTATCGCTGTAGCCGGAACTCATGGTAAAACTACAACTAGCAGCTTAATTGGATTTATGCTACTGGAAGCTGGTTTGGACCCAACTATTGTCATCGGTGGAGAAGTAGATGCCTGGGAAGGTAATGCTCGTTTAGGTGAAAGTCCCTATCTAGTAGCAGAAGCAGATGAATCTGATGGCTCTTTGGTAAAGTTATCTGCTTATATCGGTGTTATTACCAATATTGAATTAGACCATCCAGATCATTACGAAAGTTTAGAGCAGGTAGTCGAAACTTTCCAAGTATTTAAACAAAATTGTCAGACTTTAGTTGGTTGTATTGACTGCTCTACTGTCAAAGATCAGCTTAAGCCTAAAATTAGCTATAGCCTTAATCCTGAAAGTGGCGCAGATTATACCGTAGATTCTGTAAACTATCAAGCGGATGTTACCTATGCTCGTGTTTGGGAAAAAGGCAAAATGTTGGGACATTTGGAGTTGGGGTTATTGGGTAAACATAATCTCAGTAATGCCTTAGCTGCTGTGGCAGTAGGCAGGTTATTAGGTCTAGAATTTACTGCTATTGCTTCAGCGATCGCTCTTTTTGAAGGGGCTCATCGTCGGTTTGAAAATCGGGGGGAGTGGAACGGTATTCTATTTGTTGATGACTATGCTCATCATCCTAGTGAAATTAATGCAACTCTCGCTGCAGCTCGTTTGCGTACCAAAAATCAGAAATTAAACGGAAAATCTCATACATCTAATAACTCAGATTTGGCTATAACTACTATAAAAGGAAAAAATAACTCAATACCTATCCAAAGAGTTGTTGCCATATTTCAACCTCATCGCTATAGTCGTACTCAAGCTTTTATCTCTGAGTTTGCCAAATCCTTCAATGATGCTGACATTGTGGTTGTTACTGATATTTACAGTGCTGGAGAATCCCCAGTGGGGCAAATTAATGGCCAACAAGTAGCTGAAGCAATTTCTACCTACCATCAGCAAGTTTACTATCAACCTTCTTTAGAGTCAGTGACTAGATTTTTGACTGATATTCTTCAACCAGGGGACATGGCTATATTTCTCGGTGCTGGCAACCTAAATCAAATTATTCCAGAGGTCATGGCATATTATCAAAAACATCATTATCAGGTTGTATAAGCGTCAAACCGCTTAATCTATCCCATTAAGTTGAGTTAATTTAGTCTCAAACAGGCTCTTTAATCAAGATAATTCAAGCATTAGTTATGACCATGACTCTCTCTTATCACATAGCTACTTCAGTTCAAAGGCCACAATATAAACCGATTTCCTTACTAGGAACTGATTGTGTAATTAGGTCGAATGTTCCGCTGGCTCCTCTTACTTCCTTCCGAGTCGGAGGGCCTGCTGAATGGTATGTCACACCAAAAAGGCTAGATGATTTACAAGCAAGTTTTCAGTGGGCCGACTCGGAAGGGTTGCCCATCACTCTCCTGGGAGCAGGATCTAATATATTAGTAAGCGATCGTGGTTTGGCTGGATTAGTTATAGCTAGTCGCAACCTCCGTCACATCAATTTAGAACAAGAAACGGGTCTTCTGACTGTCGGTGCTGGTGAATCATTACCACGCTTGGCTTGGAAGGCTGCAAGGCAGGGCTGGCAAGGATTGGAATGGGCTGTTGGTATTCCCGGTACTGTTGGTGGTGCTGTGGTGATGAATGCTGGGGCCCAAGGTAAATGTATTGCTGATATTTTAGTTAATGCTCATGTGCTGCTACCTAATGGTCAAGTAGAAATTTTGACTCCTGGGGATTTGAATTATAGTTACCGCCATTCTAAACTACAAGGCAAGTCTATCTTCGTGGCTCAAGCAACTTTTCAGTTACAACCAGGGGAAAATCCTGAACTGGTAACTGCAATAACTACTGAAAATTTTCAGAAGCGAAGGATTAGTCAACCCTATCACTTGCCTAGCTGTGGCAGTGTTTTTCGGAATCCTGGACCAAAATCTGCTGGCTGGTTAATTGAACAAACAGGTCTGAAGGGCTATCAAATAGGAAAGGCTCAAGTAGCTCAACGTCATGCTAACTTTATTCTTAACTCTGGCGGAGCTAAAGCTAACGATATTTTTCAACTAATTTACCACGTTCAAGAGCAGGTGGAAAAGCAGTGGTCTTTACTGTTAAAACCAGAGGTGAAAGTTATGGGAGATTTTTCGGGAGTAGCAACTTTTTAATCTCTATCAATTTTTACCAAGGGTTGACAATACTTCCGGTATTCGGGAAACACAAAAAAAAATAAATATAGTTTGTTAATTATATTTTAAAAGCTGCTTTTTTTTCAATCCTAAATATTTTTGTGTAACAATAAATTGTCATAATAACCATTATGAGCAATACTAACTAAAACTAATATTAGGAAAATTGTTGAGATTCCTAATTTGATGAGGAACTGCAGAAAGCTTTAATTTGAGATTTTTACCACTGTTTTACTTGGGAAAGAAGTACTTAAAAGATTATGATGTGCAAATGGCTCATGGGTGGAATTATTAATTTTATCCACAGCTAAAAATTCGTTGCAGTGGTATGATTTTTATTATAGATGCCATGATATTAGACCAAAGTAGTGTGCATTGCTATGCCCTGGTAAAAAAAACACTACTTTAACAGTAGGTTGGTAAAACTCCGACCCTCTAAATGTTTCATTTTAGTAGGTGGGGATCGATGCCAATCTATACCTAAAAATTATAGGTACTGAATGAAACATTGGGTCTTAAATGATTCAGTGGCAACAAACAAATGAAGACTTAACCATAGAAGAGTAATTATGTCACAATCAGGAAAAGGATTTGGCTTCGGTTTAGGCAAAATGAAGGAGTTGACTGAGGCTTTTAAAAAAGCTCAGCAGGTTCAAGAAGGAGCTAAACAGCTTCAAGAAGAACTCGATCGACTTGAAATTGAGGGGGTCGCAGGTGGTGGGTTGGTAAAGGTTATTCTCAGTGGTAACCAAGAGCCACGGAGAGTCGAAATTTCACCCGATGCACTGGGGGAAGGACCTGAGGTAATTTCTGAATTGGTGACCGTGGCAATGCAAGATGCCTATAGTAAGTCTACTGCAACTATGCGGGAACGTATGGAAGAGTTGACAGGTGGTTTAAATCTACCCGGAATGTAATTCAAACAATATTTAAGAGACGTTCCATACAACGTCTCTACCCAGGTTGAAGTTAGGTTTTTAAAAACGATTGTGGACTAATTTTTAACCTGTCTACTATTTTTAAATGGCTTTGAATCACCCTAGTTTAAATTAGCTATATTATTGCAGAAGATTTTATTAGTTTAAAGATAATTATTAGTTTAAAGATAAATTTATGCCCTATAAACTATTATTTGTTTGTCTTGGTAATATTTGTCGCTCTCCCTCAGCAGAAAATATTATGAATCATCTGATCGAAACATCTAATTTGAGGGAACTCATCGTTTGTGATTCTGCTGGAACTGGAGGTTATCATATAGGTAGCCCACCTGATTCTAGGATGACTTATGCTGCGAAAATGCAAGGAATTAATCTCCAAGGGGCGGCTCGTAAATTTCAGGTAGAAGACTTTGATAATTTTGACTTAATTCTCACAATGGATAAAGAAAATTATCGGGATGTATTGAGGTTAGATACTGCTGGTAAATATGGCGATAAAGTTAGGTTGATGTGCGATTTTTGCCGTCATTTTGATGTTAAGGAAGTACCAGATCCTTATTATGGGGGTAAAGATGGATTTGACTATGTAATTGAAATTCTTTTAGATGCTTGTGAAGGATTATTGGATTATACGATCGAGCAAAAAAAAGTCATAATTAGTAATGATTGAATTTAGATTGATGTTTTAATCACAAATCATTTGTCAAAAAGCAACCAAATAAGTTTTGTAATTATCCTCTGTTATTCCTTCCTTTTTTATTCCTTTTTCACGGAAATAGCAACTCTCTTTTCATAAAAACCCAAAAAATTTTTTACTGATATAGCAATCATAAATCATTTGTCAAAAAGCAACCAAATAAGTTTTGTAATTATCCTCTGTTATTCCTTCCTTTTTTATTCCTTTTTCACGGAAATAGCAGCTCTCTTTTCATAAAAACCTCAAATATTTTTTACTGCATAATTACGGTTTAAAGACTCTACTTTTCCGGAAAAACCCAAATCAAATATTTTTTACTAAATAATTAAGGTTCAAAGTCTCTAGTTGGCAGTACTACCGATTTTAGCCCTACAAAGAGACAGAAGAAAAAAAACCTTTTACTTAATCCTCGTTATTAGAAGGAGAAGTAATTAATTGTTAATTATTAATTGTTAATTGTTGAAATAATTCAGCGCTACAAAAGTTATAGCACTACGCATTAAGGGCGCGGAAATTCCTCTGTTGCCTGTTGCATTGGAACCTATACTTATTGTCCTAACTAAAAAACGTACTGCTATAGCATTAGCCAAAAATTATCCCTATTCTGTCAGACTCCGAAAGATAAAGATGGGGGTCAAACCCTGATTCTCTCCTTAGGTGTCGTTGGCTGTAACGACGGAATTTTGTCATAATTTCGGAAACTGACAGAAGAGGGCTATAGCACTACGCAAATAGGGCGCGGACATTTATAAATGCTCTTTGCGCAGAATTTGGTCACCGAAAACTTAGTCAGGGACTACTTCTTACTTCTGACTTGCGCGTAGCGCTATAAAAGTATTGGTTAGGTTAAATATCTGCCTTTACTAAGTCATAGTTTAAAATGGCTTGAAATCTCCTTTCAAACTATCAATAAATTCCTCTACTGAATCCTATTTTAAATTAATTTAATTAGCTAATTAGCCAGATAATTTTCCATAGTAAAACGAACTAATTCAGCTCGGTTACTGGTATTAGTTTTTCTCAATAGACTACTGACATATTTTTCAATAGTTCGAGGACTTAAATATAAGCGATCGCCAATTTGAACATTAGAAAGACCGTTAAGTATAAGACTTAAAACTTGCTGTTCTCGCTGAGTCAAACTAATCTGAGCATGTGTGATAACTGACTCAGACGCAGCTTCTGAATATAATTTTTTCGAGAGCTTTGCTGTCTGATAAGACTGGCTATTTATAGGTAAAGAAGTAGGTTTAGGTGAAACTTGGGCAATTAGAGCATATCGTTCTAATAAAGAACGAACTACTGCCCCCAACTCAACTAACTCAAAAGGCTTAGGCAAATAAATATCACACCCCAACTGATAACCTCTGACTCTTTCTTCTGTGCTTGTATGGGCAGTTAAAAAAATCACAGGTAACAGACGAAAGGTGGGACGTGCCCGAACCCGTCTGACCAGTTCATAACCGTCCATTTCTGGCATGGCAATATCAGTAATAATCAGATGAGGTTGAGATTTTTCCACTACATCTAAAGCGTGTTGACCATTTTCAGCTTTGATTACCGAGTAGCCAGATATTTCTAGGTAATCACTAAGACATAAGCGAGTTCCCGAATCATCATCAACCACAAGAATTGTTAGAGGCATGGTTTCATGGGAATAAGGAAGCAATTGAACATTAGGAGCAGGGAAGTACCTAGAGTATTAATCGGCGATTTACTCCTAAACTTACACTAACGTTAAATTTAAGTGTAGGCTTCTCCCTCCCTTTAGAGAAGAGAATTGACATTTTTGACTAATTTTTTTTGATTTTGCTATCCTACTAGCTAATACTCTACTCCCAATGCTCAATATTCTGGGTCAAATAATATATATATTATTGATTATTCTACTGGTAGCTTACAGCTAAACTAGCTGGTTGCCCAATATTTCCATGAAAAACAATACCTCTCTGGTTAGTTGACAAATGGCGCAAAACCTTATATATAATTTCAATTTGGTCAGGAGTACCCGCTTTTTGGGCTAGCTCTTCTAAAGATAGGGTAGTTCTTTCGTGCTTTAAGATATCTACTACCTTGTGTTGTAACTCTAGCACTGTTGCTGCAGCTTTCTTACCAGATTCTACTCCAGGCTGGTGATAGGCATTAATATTAACTAAAGAGCCATAAAAACTAACGGCCCGCTCATAAAGAGCAATTAAGGCCCCTACATTGTAAGGATTAACTTTGGGAATAGTAACTGTAATAGAATCTCGCTGATTTTCATAAAGTGCCTCTCTTGTGCCTTGGAGAAAACCAGATAAGTAGTCTCCAGAAGTTACGCCAGGCTCAACTTCGGGTGAAGTGCCTTGACGATCTTCGAGAACTTCAATAAAGGTGACAAAGAAATTAGCTACACCATCGCGTAACTGTTGTACGTAGGCGTGTTGGTCTGTGGAGCCTTTATTACCATAGACTGCAATACCTTGGTTGACTACGTTACCATCAAGGTCTTTTTCTTTACCTAAAGATTCCATGACCAACTGCTGTAGATAACGGCTGAACATGAGCAGACTGTCTTTGTAGGGGATAACTACCATATCTTTTTCTCCCCGTCCATTACCTACGGCGTACCAACCTAAAGCTAATAAAGCAGAGGGGTTATCTTTAATATCATGTGTGCGAGTTGCTATGTCCATTTCTTTTGCACCCGCCAGCATGGCCCGGATATCAATGCCTTGCAATGCAGCAGGTAGCAAACCCACCGAGGATAATTCGGAAGTACGTCCCCCCACCCAGTCTGCCATGGGGATAATATCTATCCATCCTTCAGATTTGGCAATTTTACCTAATTTGCTATCTGGAGTGCTAGTGGCGACGGCGTGGGGAGCAAAGTCTAAATTTTGGGAAGCATAAGCTGCTTTGACTTCCATCATACCGTTTCGAGGTTCTGGAGTTCCACCAGATTTGGAGATGACTATGACTAGGGTGCTATTGAGGCGGTCTCTAAGTTTATAAAGTACCCGGTCTATTCCTGCTGGGTCGGTGTTGTCGATGAAGTGTATTTGCATTGGTGGGTCATTTGGGCCGAGGGCTTCTGCGACAAATTGGGGGCCGAGGGCTGAACCGCCAATACCAATGGATAGAATATCTGTAAATTTGGGAGCGTTGGGAGGTTTTATTTCTCCGCTATGGACTTTCTTGGCAAAAGTTTCAATTTGTTCGAGAGTTTGGACAATTTCTTGTTTGATTTCGGGAGAGGGGGCAAGATCGGGAGACCTAAGCCAGTAATGGCCAACCATTCTATTTTCGTCTGGGTTGGCGATCGCTCCTGCTTCTAATGCCTCCATATCTTTGAAGGCTTTTTCAAATTTAGGCTTAATTTTCTCCACAAAGGAGTCGTCAAATTTTATGCGACTTATGTCAACGTAGAATTTTAATCCTTCGTGGTAGTAAAGCCATTCAATATAACGTTGCCAGAGTGCTTTTGAGTCCATAAAAATTACTGTATTGCTATTTTTTGCTCGTCTACCACCTCTAGTTTAGAAGACTAAATTTCTGGCTTTGGTAAAATACGGATAAATTTAATAATTTGACCTGTTACTTCGATGCCAATCATGTAATTGTCTACTGTAAATCTGTAGAAAATAGCACTGTTTCCCAGTTGTTTTATTTCTGGCAATTCTTGTAAGTAATTTATTTGACTGAATTTGATAAAAACAAAATCATATACTCGCTGATAGGCAACGGGTTCTAATGTTTTCAGGTCTTCAATAAAAGACCGAGTATAACGCACTTCTAAACTCACTTTTATCTGGTTTTTTCTAGTTTAATTATCTTCTTGATTAAAGTACAATATTTGTATCGCTTCTTCTTTGGTGAATATATCTCCTGGCTTGTGACTTGTTTTAGATTTTTGAATCGCTTGCAACATAGAGCTATCATAATAAAGTGTTTGTAAATTTTCCCAAGCCTTTTCTATATCTAAATCGGACATTTGCTCAATTAGAGAGTATAATTTACTTTTGATAGGGTTAATTTTTTTTGATTTTATCATCTATTTATCCTATGTTTATTATTTATTAGACTAAAAATTTGATATTTTTCCGGATACAATAATTCCATATTGCTTTAATTACTAAAATTGCGTCGAAAGCGCTCATCGAAGTGATGTTTCTTTTTTTGGTTACAGCAGCGACAGAGAGTTTGTAGATTACTAATATCGTTAGTACCTCCAGTAGCTAGGGGAATGATATGATCTATAGTAAGTTCTGTTTCGTTACCTGTTTGACCGCAACTTTTACAATGGTAGCGATCGCGCTCAAACACATATTTTCTGACGGCTAAGGGTATTTTTATTCGGGGAGTTTTGCTCATAATTTATCTTGATTGAAGAAGTAAAAAAATACATTTAAAATGTACTTTTGATTAGGTATAGAACCCCCGATCGTATCTTTGCCAATATTAAGTTTTTTGCTCAGGAGTCAGGAGATGGAGAGAGGCACTTGCAGGAAAAAGCGGATGCGACCCCGCGACGACGACAGTCGCAAGCGGTCTGACCCCGCGACGACGCCAGTCGCAAGGGAATGCTGACTCCTGTGAGGGAATGCGCACCAAGCAGGTTGAAAAATACTCCAATACTCCCCATCTCCCCATCTCCCCATCTCCCCATCTGCTTTTTAATTAATTAAATAGATATCAAATGGGTTCTATAGTCTAAGCATTCAGCTATTAGCAGTTAGCTTTGATCGATAAAAATGGATCGGGGGGTCTGTTTGTTTAATTTGTCTCACTTTCACTTTAGTTGCATTTGACAAAAGGTGTTTCAAGAATTAGAGATTAATTCTCTCCTGGTGATGATTGACTTGTATATTTTGCTGATGTGTTTTTGCCCATAGTTTTAAATTTCCCTCAGTATTGAGATACTCAAGGCAATGAAGCTTATGGTTGACTGCTGAATACTTAGGGTAAAGTAATAATTCAGAAGTATTTTTGGGGAAATTTATGATTAACTATTAACTATTAATTGCATAGATACTAACTCAAACCTAAAATTTTACCTAGTATGTATGCAATTAATTAAGTAGGCTTTAGAGGCTGCAAAATTACCGGAGATTATTTTGCAGCTTTGCATAAATAATTTTAGTTAGTTTCAACCATTTTTGGGGATTAAATTCATAATTGATTAAGTAAATATACATAATTATAATATCACGAATTAATAAATTATCAACACCCAGGCATTATTTTAGTAGTAGCTCTAAATTCCCTATAAATAAATTGATGTAGAGATGTTCCAGAACACACCTCTACAAAATGAATTCCGATTCAGTTATCTATCTGGCACTAATAACCAAATCAGAATCTAAGGTTAAAACTAAATCCGTATTAGGATTAATCGCAATTAAATCAACACTACGACGACCGAGAAAAACTCCAGCCACAGCTCCAACTCCAGCACCCCCTAAAACTTCTTCTACTTCTATCTTTTTATCACCAGTTATAGTAGCTAAAGCCGCTGCTGCTGCTGCCCCCAAAGCAGCATTTTTAACAATAGTTGTTGCCTTAGCACCTTTGCGAATTGTTTCAGTATTTCTCATCACATTAGAAGTAGCATTAATTAACAAGTATTCACCATCAGGAAATACTAATTCATCAGCCACAAATTTAGAGCCGCCTTGAGTAGGTTTTAATTTACCCACTACTTCAGTTTGGGCGGGAATAATCACTGCACCATCGGATGTAACAAGGTCGGATTTTACTGTTAGGCTGAGTGGTACTGTTTCTTCTTTAGTAATCAGAATTTTTTCTTTGTCATAAGTAACAGGAATAGTTGTACCTTGAAGCAATTCAAATTCTTTAGCAACTGGCGGTTTAACAGATACAAGATATTCTGAACTAATAGTTTGTGCTTTGCCTTGATTTACTAATGCTTGATATATAAAAGCTGCCACTTCAGCACGGGTGGCATTACGACGGGGTTCGAGTGAATAAACATTAGGATAATTAACAACTTGATTATTTTCTGTAGCAGCAGCAAGACTATTTGTGGCATAGTTACTAATATTAGCTGCATCCTGATAGTAACTGAGTAATTCTGTCGTAGGGAGAGTTGCCGAATAATTTAATCCATTTGCTAGAGATACTAATACTTGTTCGCGGGGAATATTTTGATTTGGTTCAAATATTCTACCTGGATAACCGCTTAAAAATCCCATTTGAGTAGCATCTTTTATGGCACTATAACCCCAAAAGTTTGGCGAAACATCGACAAAATTAATCGGTGGATTATCTTGAGATTTGCTCAACGCTACTGTTACCATTGTGGCGTATTCTGTTCTGGTAACTGGGGAGTTTGGGCGAAATGTTCCGTCAGGAAATCCGTTAATAATGCCTCGGTTAGCTAGGGCATCTATATAATTTTTTGCCCAATAGTTATTAGGTACATCGTCAAATTTTTTGGTGCTTTGAGCAACTACTGGAGCTGGTTTGATGAGGTTAGCAATTATTGGTGTGAGGGTAGCTGTGGAAATTCCTAGGGATATTAATAGGGTAGTTCCGATGTGTCGCCAAGGATTTGATTTAGACATGATTTTATGGTTTTGTTTCTCTGAGTAATTTTTGATTGTACATTTATATACATCTTAATAAGCTGATTTTCCGATAAATTTTTCTAGATTTTTTGCCGATTTTAATTATCAAAATATCTGCCTTATTTTCTTTAAGTTAGGCAGAGGGTATTTAAGGTTGAATCAAAATATAAGTTAAGTATGCAAACAAATTTATTTGTATATTTACTGCTATTGTTATATTTTTTAGACCAATAGTTTAAGCAAATGTATTTGACTAAAAAATGCACTGGTTATTTTGTTTAGGTAAGTAGGTTGGCATAAATAAATGTTTAAACCAAGAATCTGAAAATGAAGTCATAAGTCAGTTTTCAAAAAGTTTTCATAATTCGGAATCTCTATCTTTATTTTAAAGATAATTAAACCCACTTACTTAGAGGATATCTGTAAATAAAATATTAAATCCTCGTGTAGGGTGGGTTAGGCGCAACCTTTATAGTTAAACTTAATAGTTCTCTATCTCGAGAGCCGTAACCCACTAACCACGATACCTTCGAGCATCCCTAATAGATTATTTTTATAGATCCCTTTTTACTTATGATTAGAGATAAGATAAAAGGATTTATGGTAAAATCAGAATAATTATTGTGTGAGTGTTTGATTAAAAGTTTTCTTAAGGGGCTTTTTGGGAATTAATCACGTTTTGGGGTTTTGAAAGTGTAAGTGATTTGGGTAGAATGATAGTTAAAGTCTGCTTTTATTTTTAATTCCATAATACCAGCTCAAAATAAATGCTTTAATCAAGGAAGGGTAGATTATTTGAGCGGTTCCATATTTTTTACAATATTTAAGCTCCCGATATTTGGTCTGATTTATTATCGAAAAATCTATGGTTAACCGAGCAAAAAAAATGTAAAATTGCGATAGACATAAAAATTTTTATTAGCCCCGATTTGATGGAGGATTTTTAACATCCTTGAGGTCGAAGTATTCTATATCGCAATTCAAGTAGGTAAACAAAATTAATTACACATTTTCCCAAATTGAAACATTTGTACTGCAAGGTTTACAGAAAATTAGAGTAGGTAATTAATTCTGTATAGGTGCTTACTACAATTAATCAATAAAGAGCATCTAAGTAGGTAGGTGGAAAAATTTACAAGTACGTCCGAAGCGACTGGAACGGAGTGGAAGGTTTTCGGCTGTCGCCGACATTAAACGCTTCGCGACATGAATGCGGAGCATTCCGTAAGGGAAGCAATCTCAAGGGTATGAGGTGCATCAACATTTCCTTACATAGTCAGGTTTATTCGCGCCTACCTACTTACTTGATTTGGTAATTATAAATATAGTGTTTGATAGGTTTTTTCCAAAAATATATATTCAGATAGTAATTAAAGGTCATCAAATTAAATTTATTGTTTTTCACAACAGGGAGGAAATTATTTGATGGGTAAACTAAGTCAATATCGGGACTATATTAAGCAAGTTTTAACAAAATATGATGACTTAGTTCATCACTCACAAGATGGCAATGCTAAAACTTGTTTTATTTTTGATTAAGTTCCTAAGCACTACCTATATTGAACAATTGATTAACGAGGATAAAAAATGAAAAAAATGACATAGAAGCAGATTGAACTGAGGCAAAAATGGCTAATGAGTTGATAAAGTTAGGCATTCCTAAAAGCAAGGCTGTTTCATTCTAAACAATGCTATTTTATGTATTTGCAAAAACACATTATTTCAAGCTTTAGGTAATTTATATTTTGCTGCCTAAAAGTAAATAAGTTCATTATCAAAATTTAGAATGAAATGACCATGCCCTAAAAGTGATATTGTCTAGGGTTTTCAACCTCCATATATAAGAAAATTTTCTGAGTTTGCTATTGCTTAAATTGAACTGTGAAAAAATTCCTCCTGAAAAACATTTTAGAGTGTGGCTTTCACGAGATAAAATAATTATGTAAACACAATAAATTATTGCTATGTCTTCCGAAAAAACTTCCACACCCGCATCAACTACTGGAGCGGATGCAGTGGATGAGGCGATCGCTAAAGGAATAGATTTAGATGGCTCTTCTATCCCAGCAGCAAAACTGGATCTTTATCACAAGGTAATGGGATTAGAAGGTCAACGACAACGGAGTGGGGTTAGTAATACGATGCGGTCTCGCATTGTGCGTATTGGGGCGAAACATATTTCTCAAGAAGAGTTAAATCAAATGTTGAAAGATGCAGATTTTGCCCCACTTAAAGAGAAAGAAATTGCTTTTTATTATGGTGGGAAATAAAAATAGTTTATAGTTAGTATTTTAGTGCTTTTGTTTCAGGGTTTGATAATTGTTATATCTAAATTTTGAATCCTGACAGGAGGGGGAAGCATTCGGAAATAAAATCTAGAGTTTATACTTTTAGTTACTTCCTGAATGTTAGCCCCTACAGAATATTTTCAACTAAGCAAACACGCGATTTTATCTATATCCACAATTATTCTGACAAAGGTTTATCAAAATCTATTAATTTTTTTGCACTGGCGATCGCTCTGGAAAAACAGATATTTATAGGGAGTATTTGAGTAAGTTAAACATAATTGATTTTTTGGATAAGTTTTGAGTAGTTAAATCATGGCTCAAAAGTCAGAAGTCTTATTATATCAATTACTGAAATTTGATAATCATCTCCATTTTATAATTAGGCTAGATATCTGGCAGAGATTAAAATCCCTGGATATAGAAAAAAAATTCTCCAAAAAGTCAAACAAAATCAGTCTCTTAAAATAGACTTCAGTCATTAGCCAATAAATTCATTTCTTCCCGGGAGAGCATCTTTATGATCGGCAACTAATTTTCCTGATTAAATTTTTCCCGTAAATCATCGAGTGGAAATTCTGCTTCGATATATTCTACATTTTTGTTGTTAGATATTTCCTCTATTTCTTCTGGTTCCACATAAAATGCTACCCTAGTTAAAAATTATTTATTTTTTTGTAAATTTTAGGCGGTTAAATCATGGAGAAAATATCATAAGTATTATCAATAAATGAAATTTTACAATCATTTGCATTTGATAGTTAGGCTAGGTATCTGCCAGGAATTTAAATCCATGGCGAATAGAAAAAAAGTTCTCCAAAAAGCGAAACAAAATTAGTCTCTTAAAATAGATTTCCGCCATTAGCCAATAAATTTATTTCCTCGCGGGAGAAGACCTTTTTATCAGCGACTAATTTTCCTGATTAAATTTTTGCCGTAAATCATCTAGTGGAGATTCTGGTTCAATATATTCTGAATTTTCGTTTTTAGATATTTTCTCTGTTTCTTCTGCCTCTACATAAAATTCGACACTAATTTTAACTCGGAATTTTCCTTTTTTCCATTTATCAGAACCCAGATTCAAAATTTCACATTCTATGCCACTATCAAACAATCTTGCATAAGGTTCATTTATATCAGGTGGTTTAATAATTATATCGGGTATTTCGATGCGGTTTTTCATCAAGTTTTGGTCTAGTTGATATCCCATATTATTGTCAAATGATTGAATTAATCCCTGTTTTAA
Source organism: Microcoleaceae cyanobacterium (assembly GCA_049647275.1). GTDB lineage: Bacteria > Cyanobacteriota > Cyanobacteriia > Cyanobacteriales > Microcoleaceae > JASJEE01. The sequence goes on along the minus strand of JBARXI010000894.1, from coordinate 14,364 downwards.
AATACCTATTTTGTATGTATTATCCCCAAAAGAAATCACATCATTATCATTACAATCTTTAGGGTAAAAATTTTCTTCCATATTAATCTCCATTTTTTCAGTTTCTATTCTTGGTTAAATGTACGACGTAAATAATTGAGTGGGGATGTTTCAGATTTGATTCTAGACACCACTCATGAATTGTGGGGTATTAAACCTATAAATAAATAGATAAATTACCCCACATAAATCAAGCTTTTTGAGGAAAATTTTTACTTATTATCCGGTTTGATTTTATGACGTAAATCATCAAGTGGAGAAATTTCTCGGTTTTCTTCCAGTTCGTTGTTCTTATCACTTTCTTTTACCTCAAGATTTTCAGGTTCAAATTCAAGAGTTATTTTTACTTTTCCTCTTTGCCAGCTTTTTGCGCCTGGTTTAAGTATTTTGCAATCTATTCCATTAGTTAACCAATTTTCTTTTCCTTCTGTGAGTTGTGCTTGAAGAGCTTTTTTCATCTCTGTGAGAAATTCATTAACAGTAAAAGTCCGATTTTTCACAAAAATTTCATTGCCATAAACAGAGACAACATCTTCTTGAGTTAGGAACATTCTTTGATTCATTGTTATTTACCATTTGTAAGTTTACAAGAAATTTCTGAGTGTGGTGAGTTGTCAGACTATCTGAATTTTTGGCGGAATATTTTGGTTGTATTAGTTCTTGTCTTTTCCAGAATCAGAAATTTATCCAGAATCATCCGACGGATATAAATCTAGTTTTTGCCAGGAAGATTTACTACTGATTTTCCTGATAAATTTTGGGAGTAAGTTATCTAGGGGGGATATTTCAATTTCCATGTCTTCTGAATTATTATTGTCAGAAACTTCTGCTTCATTTTCTGACTGACTTTCTTCAGTTTCTTCAGTATCTTCTTCTGGTTGATCGGGGCAAAATTCGACAGTAACTTTTACCTTAATTTTCCCTGAATGCCACTCTTTAGCACCATATTTGAGAACTTTACAATCTACACCTTCTCCAAATATTTGTTCTTTTATTTCATCAGAAACTCTTAAATTATGTTGGATGATAGCTGCAAATTGGGTTGCTTGAAGAATTAAAATTTGAAAATAAGAACTTAAACCTAATTCTGCTCCTAGGGGACGAAATAAAAGTTCTATAACTTCTAAATTTTCTAATGGTTCATACTTATCTTCCATGTTAGTTTACTCCTCCTAAATTTTTGCCTGAATAAGTAAAAATGTAGGGTGGTAAACTACCCTACATAAATCTAGATTTTCAGGAAAGTTTCTACTGATTTTCTTGAATAAACTTTTGCCGTAAGTCATCAAGTGGGGATACTTCAGGTTCGAGATTTTCTGAATTATTATTGTCAGAAACTTCTGTTTCATTTTCTGTCTCACTTTCTTCAGTTTCTTCAGGTTCATCTGGGAAAAATTCTACAGTAACTTTTACCTTAACTTTCCCTGACTGCCATTCTTTAGCACCATATTTAAGAACTTGAAAATATACACCTTTCTCAAATATTTGTTCTTTTATTTCATCAGAAACTCTTAAATTATGTTGGATGATAGCTACAAATTGGGTTACTTGAATAATTAAAATTTGAAAAGAAGAACTTAAACCTAATTTTTCTGGTACAGGACTAAAATCAATCTATATCACTTCATTAGCTTATAGTGGATAATATTGATTTTCCATGTTAACTTGTTCCTTCTTATTTTTGACTGAATAACAAATATGTAGGGGGAAGAAAATCTCCTAAATAAATCAATCTTCCCACAGAAAGTTTCTACTAATTTTCTTGACTAAACTTTTGCAGTAAGTCATCAAGTGGGGATACTTCAGCTTCAAGATTTTCTGAGTTATTATTGTCAGAAACTTCTGTTTCATTTTCTGTCTCACTTTCTTCAGTTTCTTCAGGTTCATCTGGGCAAAATTCTACAGTAACCTTTACTTTGATTTTTCCTTTTTGCCAACTTTGAGCGCCTAGTCTCAAAACTTCGCACTCTAAACCATCAACATTATCATAAAATAGTTTATTTTTTATTTGATCATCCCGAATATCTACTCTACTAATAATCGCTGATTGTAAGTTGGAAATTATCAGATGTAAATATTGAAAGTTGTTTGAATTCAGAGCTAAATATTTACCGACATTTGCATCAAGTTCAACAACTTCGTCTCAGTTTAATACAATAGACTCTTGATGATCTGAATTTTCTGCCATTTTTAGTTCCTTTATTTCTAATAAATTATTAAGTGGGGATATGTAGGCTATTTCAACAAGACACCCTACATTTTTCTGGATAAGACTATTCCTAACTATTCAACTTCATCTGCTGACGTAAATCATCAAGCGAAGATACTTCAATTTCCATATCTTCTGAATTATTATTTTCAGATATTTCTGTTTTATTTTCTGTCTCACTTTCTTCTGTTTCTTCAGGTTCATCCGGGTAAAATTTGACAGTAAGTTCTACCTTTCATTTCCCTTTTTGCTAACTTTGAGCGCCTGGTTTTAGAACTTCACATTCTAGACCATCGTCAAAAAACAATTTATTATGTATTTTAGTTTTCATACTTACTTTTCTGATAATTGCAGCTATTAATTGAGGATTTGTCAGATATAAATCTTGAAAACAATTTCCATTTAGGTCTAAGGATTCGTATATTTCTTTTTCAAGTTCAATAACCTCATCTCCCTCTAACACAACAAATTCTTGATTATCTGAATTTTCTGCCATTTTTCATTCCTCTGTTGGAAATAAATTATTGAGTGGGGATATGTAGGGTATTGCAATAAAACACCCTACATTTTTCTGAAATAAAGCTACCCCTTACTATTCAAATTCATCTGCTGCCTTAAATCTAATTCTTGATTATCTGAATTTTCTGCCATTTTTAATTCCTCTGTTTACCATAAATTATTGAGTAGGGATATGTAGGGTATTGCAACAAGACACCCTACATTTTTCTGAAATAAAACTACCCCTAACTATTCAAATTCATCTGCTGCCTTAAATCATCAAGTGGAGATACTTCCTCACTCTCCAATAACTTTTCACCCTCACTACTTACCACTTCCAAATCATCCCCACTTTTACCAAAATTAAACCCAGAAATAATCGGCAACTGTCGCTCATTCAACAACATCGCCTGGAGACAACTATTAATATAAGAAACTGCCTGATTATAAACCTTAACTTTCTCCTCAACCTCAGTTTGTAAACGTAAATTTCTTTGAATTTTATCCTCTGCTTCAGTCTCCAAACTTTTCTCTAAATATTCCCGTGCTTGATTATATTGCTGCATAATATCCTCCCCTTGTTTTTCCGCCATCGGCAATAAATGAGTCTTCAAAGTTTGATTCACAGTTTGCCGAAAAGTCTGCCGAATTGTCTTAGAAACTTTTGGCTCAAAATCCAACTTCAGTAATTGTCGAATTGCGGGTTCAGCTTCTACCATGCTGCTACAATCAAAACTTTGAGAAGTCTGTAATAAAGTCTGCCGAAACTGATAGATAGAAAAAGTTCCTTCATCATAAAAACGCGGACTTTCTCGCACAAATCTGTCACATTCTATCCGCGCCGCACTTATTAATGCCACAGAAACTGCTTTTTCTATTTCTTTTAAATATTGTTCGATACCTCCATCATTTCCTAACAAACGATAAAGTTGCCGATAATATTCTGACTTCCGCACTCGGTTAATTAAACGTTGGAAAAATCCACCTACTACTGACTGAGTAGAGTCAACTAAAATATCCTCCAGTTGATTCGCTAAATAATAAAGTGCCTCAACCAAAACTGCTAATAAAGGTGCCGTTGCATTCCGTGGATGATTCATCGTGGCGCGACTATAAGCAACTTCCACAGAAAAAGTATCTAATAATTCATCTAAACGACGAATCATTCGAGATTGAAGTTGATTAAAATCTGCCTCAAAACCATCACACTTATTTGTAACTAGCAAATTTACTTCCTCAGAAATATGCTGACTAAATTCTTCAGCTACTTCTTGCAGTTGAGAATTTAACAATGATAATTCCTGGATTTTCATTGCTTCTATTTCCTGGGGTTGACTCGCCAAATTTTGTTGAGTTGATAGGTAATTTTTCTGCAATTGAATACAGATATTTTGCAGGTCATCTGCCAAATTTGCTAAAAGCTGCGGGCGTTTTTCTTCCTTGAGATACCGAGTAATTCCATCCCGAAATTCTTCTATCCCACTATCTTTTATTAATTGTTCGATTAACGGTTTTCCCCACTCACCTAAAATTCGTACATAATTTTCATTTGGTGATTCAAAACCATGAATACTCACCGGAAAAGTGCTAGGAAGTTTACGAGAAGTACCGCAGTAGTTGTTAAAAGCATAGACAAATTGTGGCGTTTCTTCCTCTGCATCTAAACTTTTAACACTATTGGCAAATATGCTATCTAAACCGAAGCGGTCTCCCCCACTTGTCTCTTGAATTAAACTGCTATAAAAACCTAACAACCCACTGGTTTTATAAATCCTTTCTGTATCCCTAAAATCAGAAATAATCAAACTTTCTAATCGTTGTCTGAGTTGAGAATTGTACCAAGTTTCATCAATACGATTAAATACATAAAAAACCCGGTCTCGAATTCCCGGATTTTCTCGCATTTTTTCCAGTAATTCTGTTTCTTCGGTTGTCATATCTCCTGCAGCAGCAGCTTTTAAAACACAAACTACGGCAGAAGTTTCAGGATGCTCTATTTTGTCATAAGTAACTTGAGCATCTTTCTCTACTGGCGCATCAATTCCTGGCGTGTCAATAATTACGTTGCCATCTTCTAAAAGAGGATGATGACAATAATATTCTACCCTCTTCAACACAGCACTATTCATCCCCCTTCTTGCATAACTTGCCGCTTCTTTCAAATTAGAAAAATTAAACTGCTCCATAGAATAAATACTATTTTCGGCAAGATGAATACATTCTTTATTTGCCTCAAAACCATCCACTAATAGTTTTAATGCTTTTGCTTGTTTGGCACGTTCCGATTTATGTTCGCCACCTTCATTTTTAATAATTGCGTCGCATTGTTCCCGGATAATTTCGATTACTTCTGGTTGTTGAATTTTAGCATTGGGGTCTAAACCTAACTGCTGTCGTAAAATTGCTACTTGTTCTTGAATTTCTGCCCCGCTTAAAAATGTTAAAACTACTCGTTCTTTTTCAGGTTCAGCATATTCAATATAACATTCTGTTCCTGTGGCGTGACCTTCTGCACTATAAAGTAATTCTCGCCCTAATAAGGCGTTAATTAACATCGACTTTCCCGCACTAAAAGCTCCAGCAAATACTATTTCAAATTTGGGAGAAATTACTTTATTTAAAGAAGCGCGAACTGCTGTTGTATCTTGTTGTCTGAGAGTGGGTTCTTGATGTAATAGTTGTAGTAGACTTTCCACCTGATTTTCTAGGTCTTGACATTGAGTAGGAATTATGTTCATTTATTCTTGATGATGTGAGGAAGTGTTTGTGGTTTTATTATTAATTATTTTTTTCTCCACAACAATAGTATTTTCACTGATTAATATTTCATTTTACTCAGGACAAGACCGTAATTTTAGGGATAAATTAAAAAAATCATTAGTAATTGTAAAACCAGGAAATGTATATAGTAATCCTCCGGGCGGTTTTGCAGAAAATATAAGTACTTGTACTTTCATTAATTCAACATTTGTAACTAGACAGTAGAGAGTAGGGAGTAGGGAATAAAAAATCTACTTGCGTGATTTATCTGTGGAGCTAAACATGATTTTTCTGACATATTTAACCAGACCATCAAATCTACAATTAATCCCAGTTTCACTACTTGATATTACTCTTAACTTTTAACGGAATAAACAATCTACTTGCGTGATTTATCTGTGAACCTAAAAATCATTGTTCTGACATATTTAACCAGACCATCAAATCTACAATTAATTCCAGTTTTACTACTTGATAAGCTGCCAGCGCATTTAAACCATATATCCAATTTTTGGGGGAGGCAGCTCATCTGCTCCGGAAGGCAACAAGGAATATACAATTCTTTAGGATTGTTAGCTTATTACTTTGAACTTTTAACTGAATAAACAATCTACTTGCGTGATTTATCTGTGGAGCTAAAAATCATTTTTCCGACATATTTAACCAGAGCATCAAATCTAGAATTAATCCCAGTTTGACTACTTGATATTACTTTCAACTTTTAACTGAATAAACAATCTACTTGCGTGATTTATCTGTGGAGCTAAAAATCATTTTTCCGACATATTTAACCAGACTATCAAATTTATCATTAATCCTAGTTTGACTACTTGATATTACTTTCAACTTTTAACTGAATAAACAATCTACTTGCGTGATTTATCTGTGAAGCTAAACATGATTTTTCTGAGATTTTTAACCAGACTATCAAATTTATCATTAATCCTAGTTTGACTACTTGATATTACTTTCAACTTTTGACAGAATCAAAAATCTACCAGCGTCATTTGTCCGTCGAGCTAAATATAAATTTTCCGACATATTTAATTTCAACTTTTAACAGAATCAAAAATCTACCAGCCTAATTTATCCGTGAAGCTAAAGATGATTTTTCCGACATATATATATTTAACCAAACAATCAAATCTACAATTAATCCCAGTTTCACTACTTGATATTACTCTGAACTTTTGACAAAATCAAAAATATACCAGCCTAATTTATCTCTGGAGCTAAAGATAATTTTTCCGGCATACATATTTAACCAAACAATTAAATCTGCAATTAATCTAAGTTAGACTAATTGATATTACTTTCAACTTTTGACAGAATCAAAAATCTACCAGCCTGATTTATCCGTCGAGCTAAACAGAAATTTTCCGACCTATTTAACCAAACTATCAAATTTACAATTAATCCCAGTTTCACTACTTGATATTACTCTGAATTTTTGACAGAATCAAAAATCTACCAGCCTAATTTATCCGTGAAGCTCAACAGGATTTTCCAGACATATTTACTTTCAAGTTGGTTAAGAAATATACTAATTACGAGCCAGAGCGGGGGAAATGTTTTTCTTTCAGATGAGCTATTTCCTGTTATATTTGATAGGAAAGTTACGAGGATTAAAGTATCCATGAAAATCAAAATGTACGAGCTAGTGGGGGCAGAAGATAATAGAGCTTTTAGCCCCTACTGCTGGAGAATTCGTATGGCTCTAGCCCATAAACAACTGGAAGTAGAAAGGATTCCTTGGCACTTTATAGAAAAAGAGGCGATCGCTTTCTCTGGTCAAGGAAAAGTTCCTATAATTATTGATGGCGAGCGAGTAGTTTTTGACTCTTGGAATATTGCTAAGTACTTAGAGGAAACTTATCCAGAACGACCCTCTTTATTCGGCTGTTACCAAGCACAAGCCCAGGCTTTATTTATCAAAAATTGGGATGAAAAAGTATTGCTTCCAGCCTTAATACCAATGATAATATACAATGTATTTGAACATATTGATGCCAAAGACAAAGCTTATTTTCGAGAAACTCGCGAACAATTTTTAGGCAAACCACTAGAAGAATTTAAAGATGTAAAAGATTCTCAAATTGAGCATTTTATAAATAGTATCGCTCCTTTAAGAGAAACTTTAAATTACCAACCATTTTTGGCAGGAGACAAACCAAACTTTGCTGATTATATTATCTTTGCAAGTTTTCAATTTGCCCGTTCTATTTCTCCTATAAAACTATTAGAAGCAAAAGATTCAGTTTATATTTTGCGCGAAAAAATGCTTGATTTATTCGATGGTATGGCGCGTCAAAGTCTTGGTTACAATTAATAGCAAACTAGAGAAACATTGGAGCTTTTTTTAATTATGACGATTGACTTATATTACTGGCCGACTCCCAATGGTTGGAAAGTCAGTATCATGCTCGAAGAAATAGAACACCCCTATAATTTAATTCCTGTTAATATTACTGCCGGAGACCAATTTCAGCCAGAATATCTGAAAATAAACCCTAACAATAAAATGCCTACCATTATTGACCCCGATGGAGTAAATGGCAACCCTATTTCTATCTTTGAGTCAGGAGCTATTTTGCTTTATTTAGCTGAAAAAACAGGTCGCTTTATTCCTGATAAACCAGGCGATCGCTACACAGTTATTCAGTGGCTAATGTTTCAAATGGGAGGTATTGGCCCAATGTTAGGGCAAGCTCATCATTTTCGTCAATATGCACCGGAAAAAATTCCTTATGCCATAGAAAGATACACGAATGAAGCATCCCGTTTGTATGGAGTATTAAATCGACAATTATCTCAAGTAGAATATATTGCCGGAGATTATTCTATTGCGGATATGGCAATATATCCTTGGATAGTACCCCACGAAAAGCAAGGGCAAAATTTAACAGACTTTCCTCATTTAAAGCGATGGTTTGAAACTATTAGTCAGCGACCTGGAGTGAGTCGTGGTTTAGCAGTTTTGAGTGAGAGTCGGACGCAAAAGTTTGATGAAAAAGCAAGGGAAAATCTTTTCGGTACTCGTCAGTTTCAACAGTAATTAATAACTATTACTTTTTGTAGGGTAGGTAAAGATTTACTTACCTTACTGTCGCGTCTTAGCTAAAATTATGGCTAGGATAATTATCAAAAATATCTCAAATCAAGATTTTGAAGCTTTGGTTTACCCAACAAATTAAATTAGATCCGCTACTACATAGTATTTATAGTAGAATGTTGCACCGTATTATGTAATATTTTTACCAGTTCAATTTCATGGCTAGTTCTAAAGAAGAAGTATTTAAATTTGAGGTAGTTACTGTCAATGACTCTGGCAAAATTATTCATCGTACCCAGGGAAGTGCCAGGCAAAGAATAGAAGATTTAGGTAATGGTATTAAATTAGAAATGGTTGATATTCCTGGAGGCAATTTATTCATGGGGTCGCCAGAAAATGAAGCGCAAAGAGAAAGTTATGAAAGTCCGCGACATCAAGTAACTCTCCCACCTTTTTATATGAGCAAATATCCCATTACTCAAAACCAGTACCAAGCCATTATGGGAAATAATCCTTCTAACTTTAAAGGAGGAAGTCGCCCAGTAGAAAAAGTGACGTGGCACAACGCTACAGAATTTTGTCAAAAGCTATGCCAGAAAAACGGAAAAACTTATAGACTACCCAGTGAAAGTCAGTGGGAATATTCCTGTCGAGCAAGTACAACCACACCATTTTATTTTGGGGAAACTATAACGTCTGAGTTAGTTAACTACGACGGCAACGATACTTATGGCAATGCCCCGGAAGGAAAATATCGAGAAGAAACAACCGATGTGGGAAGTTTTCCTCCCAATGCTTTTGGTTTATACGATATGCACGGAAATGTCTGGGAATGGTGTGTGGATGTTTGGCACGATAATTATAATGCGGGGCCTACTGATGGAAGTATTTGGGAAAGTGGGGGTAATAGTCAACGAGTGCTCCGTGGTGGCAGTTGGTACTGCAATCCCAGCTATTGTCGGAGTGCCAACCGTATCAGCTACGATGCCGTCAATGGCCTCATCAACACGAGTTTCCGTGTAGTCTTGTTGCCAGGCTTGTAGTTTCTGACTTCCCATGCCTCCAATTCTTTCCCTCTGCTCTTTTTTCCTCTTTTCTCTTTCCTTCCCGCGTTAGGGGGTCGCGATTTTTTTTAGAGATTTAGGGGTGTAGGAAAAAAAGATTGCTTCGGGGGTCTTATGGCTAGGTGTGAGAAATTATGGTGAAATATTCCCTCGCAATGACAGCCGAGCTTTGGCTTTTTAATTTAATCCCTCGAAGTAATCTCTAAGCAAAGCTAATAGGGTAGCCAAATACTTATTGTTTTATATTTATGGTTAACCTATTTAGATTTTCCTAACCTACATTAGAGGAATTTCAAGAGTTTGTTAGACAAAAAAACAAACAGTAAGCCGAAAAACCCAGACCCCTGTAAACATAGATGTGTTTTCTCAAAAGTTGTCTGATTCTTTTCCAAAACCTCCCTCAGCTGCAAAAAAAAATCATCCCAAATAATAGAAATATTGTTCGATCGCTTCCTATAGAGTATGGATAGTAGAGTATAGATAGTCGGAATATTGAACTTTGTCATTCTCTGAAGCTTAATAAAAATATCAGAGGATAATTAGGTTGCATCCCGGAAAAAATCGTGATATAATAGATATATTGGGTGTTGTTTGTCTATGTATGACTTTTTATTCAACATAAGAATAAATATAAAAAGCTATCTTTGCCCACTCTAAAACTCATCGTACAGGCAAAACCCAAATCAAACAGGCAAATCTTTCCGTGGCTTAAACTTCTCAACCTCCCGTAACCTCTGATAAATCTCCAACTCCTCCTGACTAGGCTCATTAGGAGTCACAATCTTAATCTCCACCAACTGGTCACCACGATCGCCCCTACCATCAGGATACCCCTTACTCGCAAGTCGCAAACGTTGACCAGAAACAGCCCCTGGAGGCAACTTCATCTTGACCCAACCATCCAAAGTCGGTACTTCGACATCTCCACCCAAAACGGCCTCAGCCGGAGTAATAGGCAACTCACAAAAAATATCTGCCCTTTCTAACTGAAAAAAAGCATGAGGTGCAACAGTAATCTTCAAATACAAATCTCCCCCACCAATACCCTGATTTCTCAAACGTATTCTTTGACCGCTAATCATTCCTGCTGGCATCTCTACTTCTATCGAACGCCCATCTTCCAAACGAATTCTTTCACTGCCTCCCACATAAGCCTTCTCCAAAGGTAAAGTTAATCTTGCTTCAATATCCTTTTTTGCTTCCCTTTCAGTTACTTTATAAACTGCTTTTTTCGTACCTGGCCGAGCAATATTTGATGCCTGAACTTTTGGCTTTGTCGCTGTTTCGGGAGTTCTAATTTCTCGACGACGACCCAACATTTGGTCTACAAATGTATTAAAGTCTGAAAAATCACTAATCTCTACATCTTTTTCTACTTTTCGTCCATTTTTATAACGATTATCCCAATTAATCAAATCAGGGACTCGCATTCCCACCCTACTTGCGATTCCTCTAGGTTTCCAATATCGAATCAATTTATCGTATTGTGCCCGTTTTTCTATATCTGATAAAATATCGTAGGCTTCATTAATATCTTTAAACTTTTCTTCTGCCTCTTTATTATCTGGATTTACATCTGGATGAAATTGTCGTGCTAATCTTCTATATGCTTTCTTAATTTCATCCACTGAAGCATCTTTAGAAATATCTAGAATCTGATAGTAATTCCGAAAGTTTTGCATTTGCCAACTTAAACTTATAAGTTTTAACTATAAATATTTTGTCTGACTCCTTGAGGCAAAATGGTAGTAGATTTTAGATTTATCATTTTAGATGAAAAGAAAAACTTATGGGGATCAATCCACCAAATATCCAAAAAACAAAACCTAAAATCTACAATTATTACAACCAATCATCATCATCATCCCAATCATTACCAGGATTATAACGAGTGGGTCGAGTGGGTCGATTATAACTGACTCGATCGGGGGGCCGACTATCTATCCTATTATCATAATCATAGCGTTCCTTGCGCTTGCGATCCTCTCCAGAGATACTCCGACGCACAGATCCAAAGAAATCATCATCATCTGATTCAGAGGTATAAATTGAAACTTCACGATTAAGATCGTACAGAGCATCTTGTAAATCAACTCCCACCCGATCTATACCCCGCTCATCATCCCGTTCCAAGCTATCCCTTAGTTCTCTAATCATCATCTCGATCCGTTGACGACTCCTAGCAGCAAATTGCATACCATAATCCAAGGCCACTTCCCGGAGTTGTCGTTCAGCTTGAAAGGCCAAAGCCTCTGCACGATTGCGCTTTTCTACTCGCTCTCTTTTTAGTCGGTCTGTTTCAGCAAATTTTTCAGCATCCCGAATCATTTGATTAATTTCCTGCTGAGTTAGAGTGGATGCCCCTTGGATCGTAATACTTTGGGCCCTACCTGTAGTTTTGTCCATTGCAGTCACCTGCAAAATACCATTGGCATCAATATCAAAAGCCACTTGTACCTGTGGCACAGCCCTTGGTGCAGGAGGAATACCCGTAAGCTTAAATTTTCCGAGAGACTTATTCTCCGCTGCAATTTCTCGTTCTCCCTGAATCACATGAATCTCAACTACAGTCTGATTATTTTCTGAAGTAGAAAAGATATCAGAACGTCGCACCGGGATAGTTGTATTCCGGGGAATAAGTTTTTTCATCACTCCCCCAATAGTTTCTAAACCCAAAGACAACGGAGAAACATCCAACAACAAAATATCTCGCACATCACCAGCTAAAATTCCGGCCTGAATAGCTGCCCCCACCGCCACAACTTCATCAGGATTAACTCCTTGATTTGGTTCTCTATCTATCAGAGAACGAACCAAGTCTTGGACAAAAGGAATCCGAGTTGAACCGCCCACTAATACTACCTCATCAATCATAGAGGGACTAATACCTGCATCTTTTAATGCCATTTTCACAGGGCGTCCGATTCTCGGAATTAAATCCCCACAAAGTCCTTCAAATTGAGATCTAGTAAGTCTGGTTTCCAGGTGTTTGGGGCCATCTGCTGTAGCTGAAATAAAAGGTAGGTTAATATCAGTTACTCCTACCCCAGATAGTTCAATTTTAGCTTTTTCCGCAGCCTCCATCAGCCGTTGTAAGGCTTGACGGTCACTTGTTCTTAAATCTACTCCTTCTGCCTCCAGAAATTGTTCGGCTAGCCAGTCTACGATTCGTTGGTCAAAGTCGTTACCTCCTAGCTGGGTATCTCCACTAGTAGCTTTTACTTCAAATACTCCGTCTCCTACTTCTAAAATTGAGACATCAAATGTGCCTCCACCCAGGTCAAATACTAAAATTACTTGATTCTCTGTATTTTCGAGACCATAGGCCAGAGATGCAGCCGTTGGTTCATTGAGAATGCGTTTGACTTCTAGGCCCGCGATCGTGCCTGCATCGCGAGTGGCCTGTCTTTGGGAATCATTAAAATAGGCTGGTACGGTAATTACTGCTCCTGTTACTTCTTCTCCCAGATACCGACTAGCCTCGTCTGCTAGTTTCCGCAGTATCATCGCTGAGATTTCTTCTGGAGCAAAATCTCGTCTCATTCGAGGACATTTGACTTTGATGTTGCCATATTCATCTCGGCGAATGGTATAAGGAACCCGCTTTGACTCTGGGGATAGTTCAGAGTATTTGCGTCCAATGTATCGTTTGACCCCGTAAAAAGTGTTTTGGGGATTCAGAACAGTTTGCCTTCTGGCCATTTGTCCGACTATTCGTTCTCCTTCCTTAGTGAAGCCAACTACGGATGATGTTGTCCTCATTCCTTCTGAATTGGCTATTACTATAGGTTTACCGCCTTCCATCACGGAGACTACGGAGTTTGTTGTACCCAGGTCTATGCCGACTACTTTGCCCATGCCTTAGTTTACTTTTTCTGTCCTTTTGTTGATTATTCTATCGCGTTAAATTCCTTCATCTTTGAGGATTGCCTCACCCGATTAATTTGGGGATCGGGACATTGGTCTGAATGATTCGTTCTTGGCCTTTTTTCAATTGATTTCTAGATATTTTTTATATATTTATGGTTTTAAGCGATCGCCTTTTACCTTAGTCTGTTACTCTTAATCTGTTATTAATCAATAGCAAACTCAGGTATTTTTAAATTTTATTAAGATAGTTCTAGTATCTTACCTATTTCGCTGTAATATTACCACACTTACAGTTTTTTGTCAAAAAAGGGACAAAATAAAAATTGATTTTAATGCCAATCAAAAATAACTGCTCAAGTGTTGCTGAATTTTGTAACAACTTGTAAAGTATTAATAAGAAAAAAGTAAGTAAATTTAAATTAAGAGGTTTTTACCAAGCAGATGCGAGTTGCGATCGCCGGAGCAGGTCTAGCAGGTCTTTCTTGTGCCAAATATTTGACAGAAATCGGTCATACTCCGATAGTCCTAGAACGGCGGGACGTACTCGGAGGTAAAGTGGCAGCCTGGAAAGACGAAGAGGGAGACTGGTACGAAACTGGTCTACATATATTTTTTGGTGCTTATCCAAATATGTTGCAGCTATTCAAAGAGTTGAATATAGAGGATAGACTGCAATGGAAAGAGCACACAATGATTTTTAATCAGCCTGAAAAACCAGGAACAGACTCTAGGTTTAATTTTCCCGATCTTCCAGCACCTTTGAATGGAGTAGTGGCGATTCTCCGCAATAATGATATGCTAACCTGGCCAGAAAAAATCCGATTTGGCATAGGTCTGATTCCAGCTATGCTTCAAGGTCAGAAATATGTGGA
>JBARXI010000893.1:0-2848 GCA_049647275.1 Microcoleaceae cyanobacterium | reverse complement strand
TTTAGGTAGTATTTACAGCACAGTAGTGGTAGTTTTTCTCAGGTAAATATTAAGTTATTTATACCAACTGAAAACCTGCTCGTTTTTGCCCACCCTACCTGTTTTTTGATTTATTGAAGAAGGTGGTGGCTTTTAGGTAGTATTTACAGCACAGTAGTGGTAGTTTTTCTCAGGTAAATATTAAGTTATTTATACTAATAAATTAGTAGAAAAGACTCTGGCTAGGAATTAGTCAGTCAAATTTTTGTAGAGAGAAAACACAGGTAGCTGAAAATAGATAAAAACCCATAATCCTACTAACATACTGACAATTTCTAGCAATTTTTTTTCCAGTTGAATTAGTAGAAAAGACTGTGGCCAGGAATTAGTCAGTCAAATTTTTATAGAGAGAACACACAGGTAGCTGAAAATAGATGAAAACCAATAATCCTACTAACATTATGACAATTTCTAGCAAACTTTTTTCCAATTGAATTAGTAGAAAAGACTGTGGCTAGGAATCAGTCAGTCAAATTTTTGTAGAGAGAAAACACAAATATGTGAAAATAGATTACAGCCCAGTTGATTTGTATCAGTTTGATAAAGCAGGTGAATTTAATATGGCTTATAGAATGAATCGTCGCGCCTACGCAGAAACTTATGGGCCAACAGTAGGCGATCGCATCCGTCTAGCTGACACAGAATTATTCATAGAAGTCGAACAAGACTATACTACCTACGGCGATGAAGTAAAATTTGGTGGAGGAAAAGTTATCCGCGATGGCATGGGCCAATCTCCCATCCCCAACGCCGATGGAGCAGTGGATTTAGTCATTACCAACGCCCTTATCCTTGATTGGTGGGGTATTGTCAAAGCAGACATCGGCATCAAAGACGGCAAAATATTTAAAATCGGCAAAGCAGGCAACCCCAACATCCAAGACAATATAGATATTATCATCGGCCCCGGCACCGAAGTTGTCGCTGGAGAAGGCACGATCTTAACTGCAGGTGGCATTGACTCCCATATCCATTTTATCTGCCCCCAACAAATCGAAACAGCGATCGCTTCGGGCATTACAACCATGTTGGGCGGTGGCACCGGGCCAGCTACAGGCACCAACGCCACGACCTGCACTCCTGGCCCCTGGAATATTCACCGGATGTTGCAAGCTGCTGAGGCTTTTCCGGTAAATCTTGGTTTCCTTGCCAAAGGTAATAGCAGTCAACCTCAAGCATTAGTTGAACAAGTATTCGCCGGGGCGATGGGATTAAAACTACATGAAGACTGGGGTACAACACCCGCAACCATCGACACCTGTTTAAATGTTGCTGACGAATACGACGTGCAAGTTGCCATTCACACCGACACTCTCAATGAAGCGGGGTTTGTAGAAACCACTATAGCTGCTTTTAAAAACCGAGCAATTCATACCTACCATACTGAAGGCGCAGGAGGCGGTCACGCGCCAGATATTATTAAAGTCTGCGGTCTGGCAAATGTGCTGCCTTCTTCCACTAACCCCACTCGCCCCTATACTGTCAATACTTTGGAAGAGCATCTGGATATGTTGATGGTCTGTCATCATTTAGACAGAAACATTCCGGAGGATGTGGCATTTGCTGAGTCTCGAATTCGTCGGGAAACTATTGCTGCTGAGGATATACTTCATGATTTGGGAGCGTTTAGCATGATTGCTTCTGACTCTCAAGCGATGGGGCGGGTGGGAGAGGTGATTATTAGAAGTTGGCAGACTGGTCATAAGATGAAAGTGCAGCGCGGGCGTTTGAGTGGGGAGTCTGGGGAAAATGATAATTTGCGGGCAAAACGCTATGTGGCCAAATACACTATTAATCCGGCTATAACTCATGGTATTGCTGAGTATGTGGGGTCTGTGGAAGTGGGGAAGTTGGCGGATTTATGTTTGTGGCGACCTGCAATGTTTGGGGTAAAACCGGAGCTTGTGATTAAAGGTGGGTTTATTGCTTATGCACAGATGGGAGATGCAAATGCCAGTATTCCGACTCCACAACCAGTACATATGCAGCCAATGTTTGGTAGTTTTGGGGGAGCGCTCGCTGCTAGTTGTTTGACTTTTGTTTCTCAAGCTGCTGTAGAAGCTGATATTGCTGCCCAACTCAAGTTAAGTAAGCCTGCGGTGGCAGTGGGAAATACTCGGCAGCTCGGCAAACGGGATATGAAGTTAAATGATGCTTTACCAGAAATAGAGGTTGATCCGGAAACTTATGAGGTCAGAGCAGATGGCGAGTTATTGACTTGCGAAGCTGCTACAGTTTTACCGATGGCGCAGCGATATTTTCTGTTTTAGCCGAGCCGAAAATCTCGGCTGTTTACAGTTTATCGGTAGGGTTGAGCCGGAATAATACTCAACAAATACAGACTTTTAATTTGTATCCCTATCCTCAATTATTTGTGGAAAATTAATTTTTAGCAGAAAATATCGGCTGTTTATTGGTTGAGTTAAACCGGAATAATATTCAACAGATACAGACTTTT
The DNA here is from genome assembly GCA_049647275.1 of Microcoleaceae cyanobacterium. GTDB lineage: Bacteria > Cyanobacteriota > Cyanobacteriia > Cyanobacteriales > Microcoleaceae > JASJEE01. The sequence continues at coordinate 351 of JBARXI010000893.1, read as the reverse complement.
AATTTGTATCGCTCTCCTTAATTATTTATCGAAAATTCTCAGCCGAAAATCTCGGCTGTTTACAGTTTATCGGTTTGGTTGAGCTGAAGTAATACTCAACAGATACAGACTTTTAATTTCTCTCCCTATCCTTAATTATTTGTGGAAAATTATCAACAGAAAATCTCGGCTGTTTAAAGTTTATCGGTTTGGTTGAGCCGGAATAATATTCAACAGATACAGACTTTTAATTTAGGGAAAATTCTCAGCAAAAAATCTCGGCTGTTTACAGTTTATCGGTTTGGTTGAGCTGAAGTAATACTCAACAGATACAGACTTTTAATTTCTCTCCCTATCCTTAATTATTTGTGG
>JBARXI010000892.1:0-2792 GCA_049647275.1 Microcoleaceae cyanobacterium | reverse complement strand
ATACTATCATCTACAGCATCAATAGAGAAAGTTACATCAAGAAAATCTTGCAGGATTATATGATTTTTTCCAAGTCTGATTTCTACAAAATCAGGCTTGGAATAATTAACCAAGTAATTATTAAACATAAAAAAATCAAGACCAATTACAATAGTTTGCACATGAGATTGATTTGCTAATATATGTTCAAAATATTTCCTGATTTCATACATACTAACTCCTGGTAATCCTAAATTATAGGAGGTTTGTTGTTCTACAATCGCAGGATGGTTAGGGTCTAAACCAATTTCTGTTCTGGATGACCCTAAAAAAACTGTTTTTGGATGAATATTAATAATATCAATTGCTTTGAATAACCGGGCATGATTATCTTTAGCAATTTTAATTTTATTCAGTGGGAAATTGAAATAATCCCACAGCCCATAAGGGTCAACTGTAATATTGAACATACCACAAAACAATAAACCAGGAAATGCAAGCCCTAGAAAAGCTAGATTAAATCGGCGATAACTTATCATTTTTTTCACTCTAATACCCTTTTGTCATAGTAATGATCTAGTTGAATGACTACTTCAACGATTAACTAATTAGTATAGTTTCTTGGTTTTAAACATTTTAAAAGTAAGTTATAGATAGTTTTTGACTATTTTTTCCCTACAGCCCACACCAGGTCTCCCTACACCCTTTCCCTTTAACATAAGTAGAATAATTTTTGAAGATTTGGTAAGTAGGTCTGCATAAATAAACCCATAATGTGGGCAATGCGCGCAGTCAGCTAAAACCTTTATAAAAAGACACTTATAGGCATTGCCCACCCTACTGCTCGATCTTTAATTATGCCCAACTACCTATATAGCAATTCTCATACTTGTGAGGTATAAAGTTCTAGATTTTAGGGAACAGGGAACAGGGAATAGGCAACATAAAAGAATAAGAACAAGTGTACCTTATGAGTCCGAGAAACGCTATAAGTTAAAATTGAAAGTAGAGAAATTCAGAAATACGATTGAGAGAAAGTAAACAAAGAATAGCTAAACCAGTAATTAATATATTCCACCACCATGTCGGTTGAAAAGTTTTCATAATTTGCTGAGTATTGGGTGTAATAGTAGCGATGAAAAATACTCCTACTAACATAATTAAACTGTATTTATAATTTTCCGGCAAATAAGGCAGTTTTCGGAAACTTTCAAATTTTATACCTAATCCAGTTAACCAAGGTAAAACGCTCTTAAAATCATTTACCAAAATAATACCTTTAACTCCCAACATTGCCTGCCAAATAGTCATAGCATCATTAAGATTAGTAGCCCGAAAAACTACCCAACTAAAAATAACTGCATTAAAAGTTATTACCCAACCAAATAAAGCTGGTAATTTAATTCCTAACTTGCGCCAACCATGATTAATAATTAGATAAATACCTTGCATACCACCCCAAATTATATAAGTCCAACCTGCACCATGCCATAAACCACCTAATAACATAGTCATCAATAAATTACCATAACGACGCACCTCTCCTCGGCGACTACCACCAAGAGGAATATAAAGATAATCCCGCAAAAAATTAGAAAGGGTAATATGCCATCTGCGCCAAAAATCAATAATCGAAACTGCTTTGTAAGGAGAATTAAAATTAATCGGTAAATTCAAATTAAACATCCAACCCAAACCAATAGCCATATCTGAATAGCCAGAAAAATCAAAATATAGCTGAAATGTATAACTTAAAGCGCCTACCCAAGCTTCTATAAAAGTGACATTATTCGCATTATTAAAAACTGCTGCTACCCAAGGAGATACATTGTCTGCTATTAATACTTTTTTAGCTAATCCCAGGGTAAATAAAGCTATGCCCATAGCCACATTTCTGTGAGAAAAAACAAAAATTTTGAGTTGCTTTAACTGGGGGATAAGTTCGTCATGGCGGAGAATTGGTCCGGCAATTAATTGGGGAAAGAAGACAACGAATAAACTATAAGAAATTAAGTCATATTTGTAATCTTTAGTTTCTCCTTGATAAGCATCAACTAAGTAAGCAATTTGAGTAAAGCTGTAAAACGAAATTGCTAAAGGTAAGAAAATATTCGGTACGGCAAAATTTGCCTCGAATATTTGATTTAGGGAACTGATAAAAAATCCGGTATATTTGTAATACCCCAATATTCCTAAATTGAAACAAATACCTGCCCAAATCAAAATTTTTGCTGGTTTGCTTCCTGGTTGGGAAGATTTGATATATTCACCAAAATAATAATTACCTAAAACAGAAATTATTAGTATGGGCAAATAACTGATTTTCCAGTAACCATAAAAAAACAGCGAACTGACTAATAGCCACACTGTCGCACCCTTTACCATCCGAAATTTACTCAAGCCAAAAAAGACGGCTAGAGTAACTGGTAAAAAGCAAAAGATAAATTCGTAAGAATTAAATAACAAGGTTGATAATTATTCTGTAATTAAAGGGCAAAAGCTAGGGTAAATATAAAATTTAGAAAACTTACCCTAAGCTTAACAGAATATTTTAAGACATATTAGATCATGTTCGGACGGGTCAGTTATAGATAAAATGTAAGAACTGATAGTACCGAAAAAATACTGAAATTGCCTTGACTTTTCTCCTTTATTCCCTCCTGACTACTGACTCCTCCGTCGTTATTTATAACTCACATTCGGTCAGTCAATTTGTCACATAAAAAGTAGCACAAACATATGTGGGTTGCTAAGTATTTATACTCTGTAAATCATCTGGATTTAACTGAGACGACAGCCAAATCATCAGCCAT
>JBARXI010000891.1:0-4366 GCA_049647275.1 Microcoleaceae cyanobacterium | reverse complement strand
AAATAGAAAATTATAGCCCTAATCAAGAAGTCGAAATTTTATCAAATCCCCAAACCTTACCGGGAGAAAATATACTGCCAGATTTTACCTTAGATTTAGCAACAATTTGGTAATTGAAATTATTACTCTTGGGAAAGGCTGAAAGAGAATAAGTAACAGCAAAAAAGTTGAGGTGGCGTGGCAACAAACCATAATTTTTTCTGTTGATAAAAATTTCACCGTTCAATAGTCTCTAAACTAATACAGTAGCTTCTATATTGGTGAAGTATTAGCAAGCAAGATGCCCACACTGGGAATATTTTTTCGTTAAAATCTGTACATCATGTACTTGGAATCTGCTGATAATTATTCATCCGGTCAACTACTGCTAATTACAGAAACAAGGAAATAGAAAAAATGATAAAACATCAAAATTAGACTGCATAGCTGAACCGAAAAATAAAGGATATTTCAGAAATTGCTGAATAGCCAAATTATTGTCCAGCTATCTCCATAAGTTTATTGATGTTTAAAATCTTATATTGTTATCGTGCTTTAATTCTCAAATAAATAAATTTATAGTAAATTCCTAAGCTTCAAAATTATAGTCCTGTGCTTCTAGTAATTTTAACTAAAATGTTTGATATAGCCTTTGAGTCCACCAATATAAAACAGGTCTTTTAAATAAATATCTGTATTAGGCTTTAAGAAGTCTGTTGGCTTGAATCCACATAATATAGAACTGTAAGTAATATCTATTTGTGTCGTTATTGAGTATCGTATCAAATCTTTATCTATTACAGTAGGGTCAACGTACTGATAAGTTTCATCTCCTACTACCTGATTTAACAATAAAACAAAAATACAAATTTGGTTTTTCTTGTGTTCTTTTTCACTTATTTTCCATTTAATTGTATCTATAATTTTCTCACATTTATCATCCTCTAGGTTTACATATTCCTGATGTAAATAATAAAAATATTCATTTTTATCTGCTTTATAATCAATATCTGGCTCCAAAATTCTAGAAAAGCAAGTAGTTTTTACTTGTAGATTTACTGATTTATTACTTCTTAAATAGAAATCCTTGCCATCATCTCCCCATTCATATAACTCATAATCAACATCACTAATTAAATTACCTAAATATTGTTTTACAGATTCTTCCCCTACTTTACCTATTTTATAATTAATAAATTTGTCGGGAAAGTAATCGTCATTATATTTGTATGTTAACTCCTCACAAAACCAATTCATTTGTTCTTCTAAGTCTAATAAATCATCAAAAAATGAAGGATATTCACCAGCATATAAATGAATAGCCTCATCAAAGTCATATTTACTCTCTGTAAAAGCAGGCATCCTGTGTTTTAGTTTGATCATAAATTCATCTTGTTGTGATTCTAAAATTGTCATCCAATTAATTTCTGGCATGAGATAAATTATCCATATTTGACCAAAATTGATAATTTTTTAAACGTTAAATAATACAACATTTTAATCGATCCGGTTAAAAGTTGTTAACAGAAGAATTTAAAATCAATACAATCTATTCTGATACTCTAATTCTCAAATCAATATGCTAGTAGTCCAAAAATACGGTGGAACATCAGTTGGGTCTGTCGAACGAATTAAATCAGTGGCCCAACGTATTGCCAAAACCGCCAGCGATCGCTCAGTAGTAGTAGTAGTTTCGGCCATGGGTAAAACCACAGATGGCCTAGTCAAACTAGCCCGAGAGATCGCTCCCACCCCCAGTCGCCGGGAAATGGATATGTTGCTCTCCACAGGGGAACAAGTATCCATCGCCCTGATGAGCATGGCCCTCCAAGAATTAGGAGTGCCAGCCATATCCCTCACCGGGGCCCAAGTAGGAATAGTTACAGAAGCCGAACATTCCCGTGCCCGCATCCTACATATAAAAACCGAACGCATCGAAGAACACCTGAAACTAGGGGAAGTTGTTGTTGTGGCAGGTTTCCAAGGAATCAGCAAAACCCGTAACCTAGAAATCACAACATTAGGTAGGGGAGGCTCCGATACTTCCGCAGTAGCATTAGCAGCAGCACTCCAAGCAGAAAGGTGCGAGATATATACAGATGTGCCAGGAATTCTCACAACCGACCCCCGGATAGTTGCCGAAGCGCAGTTAATGTCAGAAATAACCTGCGATGAAATGCTGGAGTTGGCAAGTTTGGGGGCAAAAGTTCTGCATCCGAGGGCAGTAGAAATTGCCCGAAACTATGGGATGCCATTGTTAGTATTGTCAAGTTGGAGCGATGCACCTGGTACTCGTGTAGTTTCCTCAATACCCCGACGTCGCGCTTTGCAAGATTTGGAGCTGACAAAATCTGTAGATGCTGTGGAATATGACACCGACCAAGCTGGAATTTCTCTGTTGCGCGTTCCCGATCGCCCTGGTGTAGCAGCTAAATTATTTGCTGGTATTGCGGTACAAAATATAGATGTGGATTTAATTATTCAGTCAATTCACGAAAGTAATACGAATGATATTGCTTTTACTGTGGGCAAAGATACTTTTAAACAAGCAACTGCAGTTGCAGATGCCATACTTCCTGCTTTAGGTAAAAATTCTGACCCTAGTCTGGGAGAGCCAGAAGTCAAAACCGAGGAGCGACAAATTGCTAAAGTTAGTATTGTCGGTGCGGGAATGATCGGGCGACCGCGAGTTGCTGCGAAAATGTTTGAGACTTTGGCAGAAGAGGGAGTGAATTTGTTAATGATTTCCACTTCTGAAGTCAAGGTTAGTTGTGTGGTTGATGCAGCAGACTGCCAAAGAGCAGTTAATTCTTTGTGTCGAATATTTGGTGTGAATGTCGGAGATATGTCTAGTAGTTTCTCTGCATCTGAGTCGGAGGAAATTTCCCCACCAGTGCGAGCGGTGGCTTTGGATTTGAAACAGGCACGTTTAGCGGTTCGCCAAGTTCCCGATCGCCCGGGAATGGCAGCAAAAATATTTGGTTTGTTGGCGCAGCAGAATATTAGTGTGGATATGATTATTCAATCCCAACGTTGTCATGATGTGAATGGGGTTTTGACTCGCGATATTGCTTTTACTGTATCTCAAGCAGAGGGTGAGACAGCGTATCAAATATTGACAAATGCTGCAGTTGAGTTTGGTTGGGGAGAAGTGGTATTAGAAAGTGCCATTGCAAAAGTTAGTGTGGTGGGGTCGGGAATGGTTGCTCATCCCGGAGTCGCAGCGCAAATGTTTGAGGCGTTATCAGCAAGTCAAGTCAATATTTTGATGATTGCCACTTCAGAAATTAAAATTAGTTGCGTGGTAGAAGAGGAAGATGGTGTGAAAGCGTTGCAAGCTATTCACAAAGCCTTTGGTTTGTCTGGTAGTGAGGCGATTAAAGTTCCGGCTTGAGAAATGTTTAGAAATAGGGTGGGCAAAAGAAAGAAAATTCACTATTAATAATAAATAAATTACTATTTGCTTACCCTAGCAATTCAATGCTAGCTTAATCTATTCAAAAGTTAAAATTGATAGTTTTTTCATAAATATTACTTGAGGAAACGAAAATTGTCATCCTCCAAAAACTTTCTTTTACTGAATAATTAAGGTAAAAATTTTCTACGCATCAACGAGAAAAAATTACAAAATTGAAGAAGGAGTCAGGAGGGAAGAATAAGAAAAATGTTATAGCTGATTTTGAGATAAAAGCAAAATATACTATATCAATAATATTGTTGCTTGATGTATTATTATCTAATATTTGAGTGTTTTTCTCTTTTATCCTGACTATTGAATCCTGACTACTGACTACTCTCTTTGCAACTTAAATGTAGCAAAAATTTTGATAATTGGTATAATATCATGTCCGGTTGAACAGTTATAAATAAACGGTAATAGGCAACAGGCAACAGGCAACAGGCAACAGGCAACAGCAGATAAAAAGAAGAATAGGAAACAGAAAGTTTTTTTATCACGCTCTTATCCGGACATGATATAACTCCTAGCAATTTGTAGTAAACTTTTTTCAAACTTAGTAGAATTTGCTTGCTACCTATAAAAAAACCGCCAGTGGCGGATGAGTAAAATAATCAAATATTATCTCTTCCTTAAAACAAAAATTGACTCATAACAGTTATTAAATCATCAGAAACTACATCAGAATCACTAGGACTAGGTGGTATTAATTCCATTATTTCAGGAACTGGATCTACCTGTACAGCAATAGGAGTGGGAGTGGGAGTAGGTTCAGGTTCTGCAACGACTAAATTATCCACTATCGGTAATGGACGAGGGAAACCAAAATCAAAATCTGGGTTTTCCACAATAAAATCACTTACATCTAAAGCTGGAGTATTCTGTAAAATTGCAAATATACCCCCTCTTTCTGGAGGCATGAAAATCAAT
>JBARXI010000890.1:0-4528 GCA_049647275.1 Microcoleaceae cyanobacterium | reverse complement strand
CCACCAATTCCAAAAAAGCTAAATTATTTGCAGTTAAATTAGGTGAAATTTTTCCCAATTCCTCAGCCAAATTTTCCCAAGGATTCGGATGAGGAAAACCAGGACGAATTTTCAGCACAAAACGGGGTAAAAATTCCGTAGCTTGAGCCAACCATTGAGGAATTAAACCAGCAGCAACTAAAGAAGATTTCCCACTACCCGAAGCACCAATAACAGCAACTAAATTTTGCCTTTCCACCTTTGAAAACAAAGAATTAATCAACACTTTCCTGCCAAAAAATATCTCCGTATCTTTTTCAGTAAAAGCACTCAATCCTTTATAGGGATGTCTCTGAATCTTTCCTCCCAACTCCCACCAACGGGGAGGAATTTCCGCAGGATTTTGACATAAAATAGGCAACCAACTCACACAAGGAAAATCATTTTCTAATATTTGTAACCTTTGCCGACTCTCCCGCAAAGAACTATATAAAGATAAACCTTGAGTATAACTTTCCAGAAAATATTGGAGAAACTTCGGAGCAATAGCTACAGGTAAATTTTCCCGCATCACAATAATTTGCGGTAAATGTAAATCCTCACCTTCTGCCAATTGATAAGCCAAACCTAAACCATCACAAGAATTAAAAATCGCCAATTTTAAATTATGATTAATAGCTCGTCGAAAATGACCTTTAATATCAGAAATTGTCAGCCAGTTACCATCACTCAATTGAAAAATACCTTGTTTCCCATTATCCTGACTCTTACTATGTCCGTTAAAAATCAAAATATCCCAAGATTTTTCCCATAAAGGCACATCTAACTCAGGCAAATTTCTCACCACTGTCAAATCACATTGATACTCCTGAAACTCCTCAAATATTGACTCAATATTCGCATCTTTTCCCAAAACGACTAAAATTTTCACACCATCTTGAGATGCTAACTTTTGAGAAGTTTTCAGTAGCTCAATATTAGTAGATTGAAAATTAGGAGAAGTCAAACCAATTTCTGTCAAAGTAAAATTATGAGACTCCAACAAATTCCATTTTTGCCAGGGCATTTTACGAAGCTCAAAATCATTAGTCTCAATTAAAATTCTATGGGGTTCAGATTTTTCTGAAGACAAAGACTGCTTTAAAGTTTCTGGAATGATTAAAAATTCAGTTGATTTTAACCAAGCATTAAAATTTTCTAGCAATTTATGTTCCGCTTTTTGGCAAATATTGTATGCTTTTGTTGCCTCTACCTCTACATTTTCTATAGAAATATTCTTCACAGTAGGTCTTTTTTTGACTGCAAATGAAGCAGGATTATCGCCTTCTTTAAGCCAAGTTAATTGATGAGCAATTTTCATGTTATTTTCATAAGAATTAACCCATTCTTCGTAAAGCTTCCTTAACTGAGAATTGCCTGGTAAAAAACCTTCTTGACCCAATAAAGGAGAGGCAGTAGGGCGATCGGCACTCCAAATTCTTAAAGTTACTGAATATCCCAACTCAAGATTACCTTTACAATCAAGAATTGCTAATTTTTTCATCATAAATAATTTCCTTTTTTAGCTCAAAAATAAAATTCTATGCCTCTAAATGCGGATATTCTCCAAATTCTCTGAAAAAAAGGCGAACTTGAGGTTTAAAAGCACATCTCACTTACCATTAAACTGCTGTTTTAGCTTGGTATAAAATCTTTATTAATGGGTTGTGTTTATAGAGTTATTACTTCAAGTCGCCAATTTTTTTTAGTTATAATTATACTGTAAATCTGGAAAAGCCGTTAACTAATCTTACAATTATTTGCAGAAATTGATATTTATTTACAAACGAAATTCTTCTGTAACTACGGCTTCACCTAATTCAATTGTCACACTAAATTTATCTCCAATTTCTGCATCAAATTCACACTGAATCAATCGGTCGCTACTTCTAGTAATTACTTCGTCTACTATGTCTCCCTCTGACAAAACAGTTAACTTTAACTCTGGCGGTAAATAGTCAGTTTCACTTGTAGGAAAAACCTTTAAATTTACAATCATTGATTCTTGATTTTCTCGTGTTAAATCAACTACCAAAATGACTGTATGCTCGATTAAATCAATTTCCAAGTCAATCTGTTTAGCTCTTTGAACTTGTTCAGAAAAGAAAGCAGGACGTAACTGTTGAGGAGTCAGTAATTCTTCTACAGTCTGCCAACCTCTGGTAAATATTCCTTCAAACCATTCAGTTAAATTAACTTGACTTGGTATAATTTCCACATCCGTAATACGAACACCTAATCTTTCTGAAAGTAAACCTTGTTGATACAAAGATTCTATTTGCTCACAAGCTGATTGAGAACCTTTAAAAAGCAAAATTATACTACCCATTTTAATTTCCACTATCCTAATATAAGGACATCCTGTTATAGCCCTCACTTTGTTCTCAATTTCTAACAATTGTTTTGCTGAAACATCATCGGGTATTCTGATTAATAAACCTGTTTCTTTTTCAGTATTAGGAGGGTGAAGCTGTTTTCTATACTTAGAGTTAAACAAATGAAAAATGATATTTTGAGGATTACCAATTTCTTGTTTCAGCAATTTTTCTAAGCAAAAATGAATGCCTTTTTTCTTTTTGTCATTACTTAGTTTAGTTCTGAGAGATTCAACTGATGAAAGATCTTCCAGTTCAGCAACCATATCTGGAAGTTGTTTTCCTACTAATACCATTAATAAATACTGCTTGTGAAATTTGGTTAAGCCTTCTCCTATTGGCGGCCATTTCTTTTTAATTGTTTCTAGGTCAACAATTAAATCATTAACATTCCAACTGGCTTGAGCTTCAGGATAAAAGTTATAATTAATTAAATCTTGACGAAATTCAGAGTTGCTTGCATCTTGATTCATAGAATTTACCTCTAAACGAAAGTTTTTTTGATGATAGTCATAATTTTACCATTGTTGTTAATAATGACCGTTAGTAAGTAATAATTTCAATTATCAATTCAGCCACTAAAGTATTAATTGAGAGGCAAAAAAATGTTTGATTAAGCCTCATCAATTCTACTTGAAAAAGGAGTCATTTTCTGATGAACAACAATGGTTTAGCAACTACCGCTGCAGGCGGTGCATTAGTTACTGCTAAATTAGCCGCTGTTAGTGGAGTAACTGCCACTGGTATCGCTAGCACTACAGGTGGTGTTGGCATAACTGTAGCAACAACAACAGGAGCAGCATCTGTAGCGATCGCTCCATTTGTGGCAGTAGTAGCAGCACCAGTTGCAGTCGGAGCATTAGCTTGGTGGTTACTGCGTGATTAATTTTGCCTAAACAACATTTACATTTGTGGGGTGCGTTGCAATGCACCCTATGACACTAAAAAAATTAAATTCTTAAAATTAAGGAGTTTATTATGGGATTTTGGGAAGACTTGTGGCAAGGTGTGAACAGATTTTTCTCCAAATCTTGCCCAGGATGTCAAAAAAATAATGCCGACTTGCCATCAGGAAGGAAAATTATCAGAACTTTGATTAATCAGCATCCACACGACCATATTCATTTCCATAAAAGACATGATGGCACAATGGAACCTCAAATTCAACGCACTTGGGATAAACATATTGCTTTTCGCTGTCAAAACTGTGGACATCAATGGGAAGAACATAGTCGGGAAGTCTTTCCTGGTTAGGTAAGGAAACAAACCTGACTTCTCAAATATTTATTCTATTCAGAGCATTAATGTAGTGGAATGTTTCACCTTAAATGTTGCAATAGAAAATTTGCTGGAGATTGCTTCACTATCGTTCGCAATGACAATTCTAACGCACTATTTTAGATGAAACAGTCCAGTAGCGTTAGACAGCTATAAAGCTACGGGTGGCATTTAACAATCTGTCGTAACGCCATTGCATCAGTGTCAGTCCACTACACCACTGTAGTTATTTAATGGAGAATTATCCGATGGAATTGTTAGTCGGAGTCTGGATATGTTGTGGTGTTTGTTGTGCCATTATCGCCGACAAAAAATATCGAGACCAAACTCTCTGGTTTTTCTTAGGTATTCTCTTTGGCGTATTTGCTCTCGTCACTATTGCTTTATTACCTTCAGCTTAAAAAAAGGAGTCATTCTATTATGAACAAGAATTTGTCAATTATTTATGTTGCGCTTGTAGCTACTTATTTTACCGCTACTTTACCCGCAATAGCTAAGTCAACTACAAGCGATCGCTCACAGACGATCCAAGTTACTCCAGAAAGCTTACCAAAAAACAGTCTTGCCCAAACGGGGCGGTATGCTTTTAGTATTATCAGGTTGTATTCTGGCAGAAATATTTTGCTCAAGAGTGTTTCTACAGGCAACAATTTTGACGTTTATTACGCCAGTCCAATTGACCCTCAAGTAGGAGATGTAATTACGGTTATTATAGATGATGGTACATGGACTACTCTCATCAATGAGCGGACAGGCAGGTCTTCAGCAGTTAAGAGTGTTCAAAGGAAATATTGAGGCACAACTAAGGCAACAATAGTAGATATTGAGCAGTAGGGGCAAACGGCCGTTTGGCCCTA
>JBARXI010000889.1:0-5851 GCA_049647275.1 Microcoleaceae cyanobacterium | reverse complement strand
GTATTTGTCCCAGAGTAGGTCGGGTTTATCGTTACTTTTTAGGTGAAAGGCAAATAAATGGACATTCGGAGCATAGACTTTTCTAGTCATTGTTCTGATTTTTGTTAGGTTTTGCTGAGTCAGATTTGGTTGAGTTAGTTACTTCAGATTGTTTTTCCTCAACTTCTTGTCTTAACTCTGGGAAATTGTTAGCAAGGCGCATAGATTCATTGGGTTGGGAAGGTGGGACTTTTTTTACCTCTCTATTACTGTTTTCCCAGAATCTAAGACCCTTCTTGATATCTAGTCGTTTGTTGCACCAATCTCTGAGAATTTCTTCGGCTTTTTCTGGTGGACTATTTTCGCAAGAGTCTATGGTTTGCTTCAAGTCTTCAAGGTCATCAGGAGAAAACTTTTCTGGTTTAGTTTTGAGAAGGAGAGAGAGAAATTGAATCAGAGGTTCAGTAGTCATTTTCTTTAAATAAGGATTTTTGATGATCGAGTCTAATGGTAATGCTTTCCAATAGCGCAGAAAGCTGCCCAGTAATAAGGTTCTTGGTAAGGCTGTTCATAAAGTTCAAACTTTTTTTCTTTGAGATAGCTTTGAACTCCTTCTAATTTTAACTCACTTGCCCACTCTTGCAATTCTGCTGTAGTAGTGTCCCGCAGCCACAGTTGTGCTTGGTTGAGAGCAATGGTAACAGTCGATCCAGACTGAAGATTTTGATAAAACCGAATCATTAAAACTGCTGTTGATACATCTTCTGCTGTCCACAAACTACTGACAACATTGGAAGCTCCTGCATAAAGGAAACCACTGGGTAAACCAATATATTCGTCGCTGGTATTGCGAAAATCAATCAATCCAGTTTCACAAGCGGATAAAGTAACAAGGCGACATTTTTCTAAATTTAACGTAAAAATGTCATCCAAAGTCATACACTTGTCGAGGTCAGTCTCATCTTTTTCTTGAGCAACAGAATTCAAACGTGCATTGGCTAAGACAAGAGCAGATTTACGAGGTTGGGTAAGGTTAAACTTGCCGTGGCAGCTAAAATGGGCACAGTGGAAAATATCAAGGGATATTTGATCGATAGCTTCTTTTGTTGCTGCTTTTTGTTTGAGAACATTATTAATATTAAAATAATTTTGGATAGCTTCAACTTCAACATCAGCATAGTCAAGGTCTTCTGTTGGATTTTGAATAGCAAATAGGTGAGTAAATTCAGGGCGTTGTCGGTTCTGAATAAGTTGCATAAGTTGACAGCTAGGGGCATAACTAACGCCTTTGGGAAATCTATCAAAAAGGCTAGAGTCTCCAGCAAGAGGCAAGGTATGAAGTGGCAACAAATGCAAGTAACGGTGGGGAACTAGAATTAACTGGTCGCATTCTGTAGGGATTTGCTCTATCATTTGATCTAAACACAGAATTTTTGCCAGTTTACTCAGGTTCTCATTTAGCTCCATACACCAATCAAATTTTTCTTGATTGTAGGTTTTCAGGTAGTTGTTGAACCAACTTTCCAATTTGCTCAAATCTATCAGATCGGTGGATAAAACAATAGGTTGTGCGGTTTTAGTAACAATGAAAATAAGTAGCTGTTGACTGGCAATATAAAACTCGACAACGGCAGTGCGTTCGTCAAGACTCATACGGAATTGCTCAAACTGAAAATCTGAACCAACACGTAAGTCCTGATTTAGCAATTGTTGAAACTCCCGTCGGAGTTGTTCTAATTCCTTTACTAATGCCATGGGTTTCATTGACGCACCAATTTGGAGTTGGTATTGACGTCCAGCAATTTCATCTCGAAGTTCATCTAGTAGTTTGAGAACTTCTGGGGGAAAAATATCTTTTTTGTCTCGGTTAAGAATCAACTCTGTTAGATTTCGAGCTTTACTACCTTCAGCATATTCTATTGCCATGGTTGTTTGACCCAATTCTAGGCAAACTTCCAGCATGCTTTGAGAGACAGCATTCCAATCTTCAGCTAATTTTTGCTTGTCTTCTTGCTTCTCAAAAACATTCACCGTGCTTTTAGCTAATTCTTGCTTCTTAACAAGATTCGCCATATTTCGACCAAAAGCATCGGCATTTTCAGCCCATTTTTGTTCGTATTCTTCCTTGCCAAAGCTATAAGTAATTTCTTCACGGATAGATTTCATGGTTTCAATAGCATTTTTAAAGCAATTGAAAGCTTCAGTAAATAGTCGTTCTATTTGATATATGACACCTAAATTAGCATTAAGTATGGCATATCTTTCTGGAAAAGCTTGACACTTAAAAACTGTTGCTGCATTGTTTAAATACTGCCGAGCTTTTAACAGTAATTCTTTTTCTAACTTTATCTGATATAAATAAATGTACGCAACACCCAGGTTGCTCTGCAAAATAGCCCACTTATCTGAGTAGCTTTCCCTCTCAAAAACAGTTAACGCAGCTTCAGAATGAGCAATAGAATTTAATAAGTTGGCTTCTGTCTTATTCTCAAGATAAGCAAAACCAATATTAGTTTGCAGTTGTGCCCATTCTTGACTATTAACAATACACCCTTCTAATGCAATAGATAGATGATGAACTGCTATTTTCCAATCATTCTCATCATTTTTAATACGGTATAATTCAAGGTGAGCAATACCAAGATTAGCTTCAGCTTTGCTCCATTCAAATGGAAATTTGTCTTGTGTTATTACTGATAGAGCATCTGATAAACATTCAATGCCCTGCTTTAGATTTTTATTCTTATCATCCCGAATTCGCTGAACGTATGTAGCACCTAAATTGATTTGTATCTTTGCCCAATCTTCCCTATTTGCTTCACATAATTCTAAAGTATTTTTATAACACTTAATTGCGCTTTCTAAGTTTTCCGCTTTTTCTCCATAAATTCGGTAAAGATAGGCATTACCTAAATCATTTTGGATAGATTTCCAATACTCAGGATATGCTTCGCGCGTGAATACTTTTGTGGCAGATTCATAGGCAATAATAGCAATTTCTACATTTATAGGTCTATCGCTGTAAGGACTCTGGCAAAGAATTCCGCTAAAATTTACAGTAAATGCTGCTATACCTTCAGCCTGGTTGGGGAAGGATTTTAACACTCTCAAAATAAGGTCTATTGTTCCACTTTTTATTAATGCAAAAAAGCTGTCATCAATTTGTTCTGGGTTATCTTTTAGAAGTTGCTCAACAATTTGCTGTTCCCTGCTACTAGGTAGAATTTTATTAGCGTCTATTGTGTACAATACACGGAACAAAAAAGGCAAACGAGACAGAAATGCTAATATGTCATGTCCTGAAAACTTACCCTGTATTTTATTTATTTCTGAGATGATTTCATCAATGCTAAATTGAGTCATAATAGTTACCAATTATTTCCCTTTTTAAGTGTGATTAAATTACTAATCACAATCTTTTTTTCTACATTAGTTATAGTGAATAAAGCAGTAACAAAAAATGGCGTTGGTAATTGGTGGGATAATTTTCAACTAGGGGTGATATACGCTGGTTAAATATTTAGAGGTATCAGAAACAGATTCATTAATTGGATTTGTTTTTGGTTTTTGCTACGCATCACGGCACGCGATACTGCTGACGCAACGCTGCGCGATCGCATAACTGGACGAGAAGTCTCTCGTTCGCTTCTTGGCGTAAATAAGGTGTGAATAGCATTTGTGCAAGAAGTTACGCTGAAAACTGTATCAATTCCAAATTAGTCGCCCTGACTCCCCCATAAAATTTTCTAATCAAAGAGCTAATCGCAGTAATTCTCTTCAGTAACTCTTGCTTTTTTCCATCTCCTACCCTTGCCACAGTAGTATTAGCCCAATTTTGCAAAACTTCAGGAAAGCGATCGCTTAATTTATCCAAATTTTCTCTGAAAAAACTCTGTACTACTTGCTCGTCAGCTTGGCTTTCAAAAGTTACCCTAAGTAGTTGACCCAATCATTACTACCGTGGCCATATTGGTCATAAAAATTAAATTGGGAGATGGCGTCGGCTGAATTAATGGCTTTTTTTTGGAGGTTAACTTGTTTGATAACCACCTTGCAATGACAATACCAGACTTTATTTAGATTTTCTTGATAAATCAGCTCTTAGAGATGTCTATTGGCTAAATTAATCCTAAAATTAAGGAACTAAAAATTTAATGTTTCGTCTGGGTGATCGTTACCGAAAAGTTAAGGTTGAAAGCCCCGTCTGTTTTAGAGTGGGAATAAGAATAAGCCAGCCATGCAGGCTAGACGACTTGATATGCTGTTAGAAATAGATTCAGGAAATTGACCATGAATTTTGTCACCCCAAATCGGAATTATAATATGAAATATCAAAAATCATGCTATGGAATATCCCCTTTAACCCCCGTTTTTAAGGGGGGGATATGTAGCAGAAATTTTAGTATTTCATATAACAACATTCTCTATCAAAAATCTGTGAGTGAAGGCTATAGAGCAAATATTTACCCACCTGGTCTAGGAATGTTGGTAATCATTGACTCCATGGTGGAAAATTATCAGATGTTGGCATCGGGGGTTTTGTCAGGGGCAAAAGTTGTGATTCTGAAATCTGGTGAGGATGGGGTTAGACAAATAACTGGAGCTGTTGCTAATTATTCAGTTTCTAGTCTCCATATAGTTTGTCATGGCTCCCCCGGTAGTTTGCAGTTGGGTAATACTAAATTCAGTCTCTCCACGCTGACTGAATACGAGCGGGAATTAGAAAAATGGGGTGAGGGGATAGGGTCTGGTGGAATATTATTGTATGGTTGCGAGGTGGCTGCGGGAGATATTGGGGTAGCTTTTGTGGGAAGGTTGCATGAGTTGAGTGGGGTAGGTGTTGCTGCTGCTGTTGGTCGTGTTGGTAGTGGGAAGTTTGGTGGTAGTTGGGAATTTCCGGTTAAGGTTGGGGAAGTAGGAGATGGTTTGGCGTTCGAGCAGAAAGTTTTGGCAAGTTACGACGGAATTTTGCAAGAAGATTTGCTCTTTGCTTCTCAAATCAATAGCCCACCCATTGCAGAAGATGATTCAGTCAGCACTTCTCAAAATACTCCGGTCACATTTTCATTTCTTAGTAATGATAGCGATCCTGATGGAGACAACTTTGGTATTGATAGTAATGATGATAGCAGTACTAACGGTGGTACTGTTGAGCTAAATATTGATGGTACGTTTACTTACACCCCACCTACTGGTTTCACTGGCACAGATACGTTTAACTATACTATTATTGATGATTTTGGTAATACAGATGCGGCTGTTGTTACTATTACCGTCACTTCTCCCTCCAATCAACCCCCCACAAACATCGAACTAGAAATAATTATCGCAGACGAACCAGGCAACACGCAGATAGGCAACCTCAGTACCATCGATCCCGACACCAACGACAGTTTCACCTACGCCCTGGTCGCCGGAGAAGGCGACGCAGACAACAACCTATTTGAAATCAGCGACGACCAACTCAATGCTACTACCAATTTAGACTTTGAAGAAACCAACACCTTCACCATCCGAGTCCAAACCACCGATAGTGGTGGAGCTACATTCGAGAGACAATTCAGCATCAACCTCCTAGATGTCAACGAAGCCCCTAACTTTACCAGTGCCCCCATCACATCAGCCACCGTAGACACCCCTTACAGCTACGACATTGCTACCAGCGACCCCGACACCGGAGACATACTAGAAATTAGTATCAGTAACTTGCCCAACTGGTTAGACTTCAGTGATAATGGAAATGGTACAGCTAGTCTCACCGGAACTCCAGACAACAACGACACAGGCAATTTCGATCTAG
Source organism: Microcoleaceae cyanobacterium (assembly GCA_049647275.1). GTDB lineage: Bacteria > Cyanobacteriota > Cyanobacteriia > Cyanobacteriales > Microcoleaceae > JASJEE01. Next base: position 72 of record JBARXI010000889.1, on the reverse strand, counting down.
AACTAACAGTCACCGACTCTGGCGACCTCACCGATACTCAAAACTTTAGATTAGAAGTGGCTACAGAGGAAC
>JBARXI010000888.1:0-4508 GCA_049647275.1 Microcoleaceae cyanobacterium | reverse complement strand
ACTCAATTATTTGTGGAAAATTCTCAGCCGAAAATCTCGGCTGTTTACAGTTTATCGGTTTGGTTGAGCCGAAGTAATATTCAACAGATACAGACTTTGAATTTTTCTCCCTATCCTTAATTATTTGTGGAAAATTCTCAACAGAAAATCTCGGCTGTTTACAGTTTATCGGTAGGGTTGAGCCGAAGTAATATCCAACAGATACAGACTTTGAATTTTTCTCCCTATCCTTAATTATTTGTGGAAAATCCCAAAAAATAGATAAAAATTCTTATAAATAAATTTTTACTAAATGTTTGCAGATTTTATTAACAACAAAAATAAAATCAATTATGATAATATAAGTATGAACTTTATTCTCATATTAAACCTATTTTCTGTTAATATCATGTTCGGTTAATAGCGTGATAAAAAACTTCCTTCTTTCTTTCCTCCTGACTCCTGACTTCCCTCTGCTTATTTATAACTGTTCAACCGGACATAGTATAACTTATAAAGCCTATTAACGAAATGAAAAATATAGTTGTAGCAATTGACTTTTCCCCAATAACTCCTACTATCATTACTCAAACTCAAACCCTCGCCCAAGCTTTTAAAAGCAAACTATGGTTAATCCATATTGCTGAACCAGATCCAGATTTTGTTGGCTTTAAAACGGGGCCCCAGAGTAAACGAGAACATTGGGCTGAACAATTTCGCAGCGAACATCAACAGATTCAAGATTTGGCAGAGCAACTACGTCAAAAAGGTTTTGATGCGGTTGCTCTGTTACTACAGGGAGCAACAGTCGAAACAATATTAACAGAGGCAAAAAAATTAGCTGCCGATTTAATTATAGTTGGGTCTCACGGACGCAGTGGGATTGAGAAGTTGTTTGTGGGTAGTGTGAGTGAGGGTGTTTTAAAGCATACCCATTGTCCAGTTTTGGTGATTCCTAGTAGTTTGCGATCGCCAGAAAATTAAAGCAGTTAAAAGTTAATTATACTGACCGTTCATAAATTAATAGTTTGGTTTCTTTTTTGCGAACCAAACTATTAATTTATTTGTAATTTATTTGATTTGTTTAAGGTGATAAAATTAACTGCCATTCATTATTTTCTTGACTCCAAACTGGAGAGTTAGTTTCTCCTACTACATAAGGCCCCCAATATAAACGAGACCCATCTTGAGCAAATACAACCAAAATATCTTCGGGTTTCAAAGTTAACTTTTCTTCTGGCAAAGATAGTATTAAACCTGTTTTACTACCTTCTCCGGGTGCAAAATCCCAGTGAGCTGATTTTCGGTAAGATCGATCTGAAGATTTTGCTAATAGTGCTATACGAAGTGGGCGATATGTACAGTTACTAACTCGAAAATCTCCTTGATTAGTGTTGCTTACGGATGATTTAAAATTGGTTATTGGCAGACTACATTTTTGGTCTTTTTCTGTTGGGAATGTTTGTAGCATTTTGGGAGTAGGAACTTTTGATAAGGGAGATTTTGAGATTGATGATGCTGTTGGTGTTGGTACTTTTACAGAGTCATTAGATTGCCAGGATATTGTTAGCTGAAATCTACCTATAAACAGTCCTAATAGAAAGCATACTAAAGCAATAATAATTTCTGAGTAAAATTTAAGTTTCATATTAAGTTAAATATATATATTAGTTTTTTAAGTTTGCATACTGAATTGATTTTATTGGTTACAAATACACCCTTTTGCAACTTAATAAATTGTAGGTTAGGCAATGCCTATAAGTGTTTTTTTATAAATGTTTTCGCTTTATTTACCATTGCCCACATTATCCGTTTATTTATGCCGACCTACTTACAAATACACCATTTTGCAACTTAATAACGTACAAAATCATCGAGAAGTAGGCAACAATAAACAAGGAACAAGGAACAGAAAAGAGGTAACAGAGATTAATCTAAAACTATACTTCACTTCACAACCATGAAAAAGACTGTATATTAATTACTGGTATCATTTTACTGAATTAATTTATAGAAAAATCAAACAATATTTTTGAGGTTAATCATAGTAGTTTCATAGAAAAAAATCGGATTATGAGTATTTTGTTTTGATGGAATTATAATAAATCAAAAAAGTAATAGGAGACCTAATAACTATTTTAAGTATTAAGTGATTAGCACATCAGTAAAATATTTGATAAATCTTTGATTTTTGAAGTAGAATGCCAGTGTTATTGATAGATGTTTGTTGTTTTTATTTTGACCCTACACTCCAAACCCAGACCTTATACCCTTTACCCTTGAACATAAGATATGTAGCAGAACTTTGCGTCGTTTAATATTAGTTGTTGCCCAAGCTGTGAGTACTATGGGAAGAGCTTTATTGACCTGAACCATAGCAGCCTGCTATTATATATACTAATATAGTCTAAATAAATATTTTTAACTTTGACATGAAAAAATAAATTTAACTGAGATATTTATGCAAAGTACCCGTCTCAATCGACTGTTTAACGTTGTTATTGAGAGATTTAAACAATGGTTGCTTAATCCTTGGCGTCGAATCTCTCTATTAGTTATTAGCTTGTTGTTTGGTAATTTTGTGGCAACTGCGGTTTCTACTATCGCCGGACAAGAGGGTTATTTGGATGTTATGTATGCTTTAATCTGTCTACTGATTACTGAAATATTAAACTGGTTTGCTTATGGGGTGAAGGGAAAAAAAATACGATCTTTTGGGATAGATATTTTGAATGGTTTTAAAATAGGTTTCACTTATGGTCTGTTTTTGGAAGCTTTTAAACTAGGTTCTTAAATTGTATGTATTTTATCTAGTAAATGAAGTGGTTAAAAGTTTTTTATGTCATTGAGTAATTTATTTTTAGTCAACGTTTTAAAGCGATTACAGCAGGGAAAGTCTCTGGAAAATAAACAGTGGAAAATCTTAGAAGATGAGGAATTAATAGATAAAAAACGGACTCAGGTTTTTGATATTACTGCGGCTAATGTGACAGAGGTAATTGAGAGGCGAGCGGATTTATTTTTATCTGTAATTAGTGACTATGATAAATTAGCTTTAGCAGATAATAATACTTTAGAAACTTTGTGGAAATTATGGTTGCCTCTGGCGATTAAATTGGCAAAGGAATGTAAACAGTTAAATTCACCGTTAATTTACGGCATTTTAGGTAGCCAAGGAACTGGTAAAACAACTCTAGCAAAGATTTTAATCTTAATTTTGGATAAACTTGGTTACAATACCATTAGCATTTCTATTGATGATATCTATAAAACTTATGCGGAACGTGAACTTTTGAAAAAACAAGATTCTCGATTCATTTGGCGTGGCCCGCCGGGAACTCATGATATTAGTTTAGGTCTAGAAGTTTTAGATAAATTACACCAGTCTTTTAATGAAAATTCCGATAATTTAATTTCAATTCCTAGATTTAATAAATCTCTATTTAATGGTGCTGGCGATCGAAGTGAATGGGAAAGTGTTAGTAATGTGGATATTATTTTATTTGAGGGTTGGTTTGTTGGGGTGAGACCAATTGATGATACAGTTTTTGATAATCCACCACTACCTATTATTACAGAGGCAGATCGGGAATTTGCCTCCGATATGAATAAAAAATTGCAAGACTATTTACCTTTGTGGGAAAAGTTAGATAAGTTAATGGTTTTATATCCAACTGATTATCGTTTTTCTAAACAATGGCGACTACAGGCAGAAAAACAAATGCTTGCTTCTGGAAAGTCGGGGATGAGTGATGATAAAATTGAGCAGTTTGTTGAGTATTTTTGGAAAGCTTTGCACCCAGAGTTATTTATTAAGCCACTTATAAAAAATCCTGAATTTGTAGATTTAGTTATAGAAATTAATGCTGACCATTCAGTGGAGAAAATTTATCAAGTGGGTGACTAGTAGAGAATTTAGGGCTGCACATTATGGAATGATACTGCCAAAAATTGCTCGGAAAAATGGCAGAAACAAAACAAGGCACGTTAATCATTTTGGCAAATCCCAAATCCTAAATCATTTGTCATTATGCAACGCCAATAATTTGCTTTAAAATTGTGATATAAACCCGAAAAAAATTTCACCAACAGAAAATTTAACTTGATGGCAAATAAGAAATATAAACCCTTCTACCCACAGTTTTAATGTCAATACTCTACTAGGGTGATAGGGTGATAGGGTGATAGAGCGATCGGGGCTATTTCATTCTAAAGTATGCCATGTTATGTATTTACGACAATACGTTAGTTCGAGCTTGATAAAATTTATCTTTCCCTATCTGAAAGTAAGTAAATTCATTGCTAAAATCTAGAATGAAATGACCCTGTAGAGTGATAAGTTATTTTATCTTACATCCGGTTAATAGACATCTCCAAAAATACCGATTTTAGAACGGTTGCTTAAGGGTTTCAAAACCTTTTCTGGAGATGTCTAATTAGTTATTTTAAAATGAGAAAGTAGTCAGACTGGGTGGTCTGTTCTAGAAATTTTCAGCCAAGCGGGGTAAACTTTTAAGTGTAAAGTATAA
>JBARXI010000887.1:0-6189 GCA_049647275.1 Microcoleaceae cyanobacterium | reverse complement strand
CTGATTAATGTGTTCATCTGTGTAATATCGATGACCCCCTACAGTTCTTAATGGCTTCAGTTTTCCAGATGAGTCCCATCGATGTAATGTTTTGACACTGACCCCTGCTAGATCAGCAAATTCACTTGGTCTATAGTGCATTCTAGACATTATGTACAGGTATGTCTAGTATTGTACAGGTTTTTGTCTTCTAGAAAAAACTCATCTGTATTTATTTATCTTCTGATTCCTCAGTATCAGTAGAGTTTGCCTCCGGAGATACTTGTTCCTGGTTTTCAGAACTAACAGATGCTTCCCGCTTAATTTGGTCTTTAAACCCTGCCGGAGCCATTTCTATTGCTTTTGTAAATAACTCTTGAGCTGATTCAGTATTACCTTGCTCTTTTAAAACAACCGCCTTAGCAAAAATAGGCCGAAAATCTTCAGCATTGCCCTTAATTGCTTCATCATAAACAGCGATCGCCTCATCATAGCGTTTTTGCTCTGCATAAACCTGTCCCAAAATCAACTGTACAGAAACCACATCAATACTGCCAAGTTCTATCTGATTTGCTTGAGGAGCAGCTTTGAGCGTATCTTGTAACAATCCAATAGCAGCTTCAGGACGTTCTTGCTGCAATAATAAATTAACCAAACCTTGTAACGACTTTAAATCTCCAGGATTTGCGGCCAAAAGCGAACGATAAATTTTAGCAGCACCTTCACGGTCTCCGGTATAAGCCCTAGCCTGAGCGAGTAAAAGACTATAATCTATATTCCCCGGATTAAGTTCAGACAACTTTTCGAGTGGAGGAATAACCTCCTCAATATTGCCCTTTCCCAACTGAATCAACTCTAACTGCACCTGCAAAAATCCTTGAAGTGCAGTCTGATTATCCGACTCTCTTTGTAAAACTAACTCATAACCCCGTGCTTGTGCCTTTAAATCTGCTTCCCGATCCACAACAGGGCTTTGAGTAGAGTCTGGAGTGGGTTGACTATTTTTTTGATTGGCCTCTAAAATTCCCCCCAACAGAGGGGACAGAGAAAATCCCAAAAAAGCAATAATCACCAACACCATTATCGCCATCAAAAAACCGCGACGTTTATCTACCATCGAATCAAATCCCCCAACCTTAACAACAGCATTCAGCGTGACTTAACAATTACAACAATCAAATTCATCAAAGACTAGATAGATGGTGAAGCTATCATGTTTACCTTTGCCTTTGAATTTAGGATATTTATCTAACCTTTTAAAGAACTATTTAAACAGTGTACATAATTGCATAAAATGCAGATTGATAAACTTTAGATTAAATTTTACTCATCCAAGAATATAGAGGTTTAGTTTGACACTCCCGCGCTCTAAAACGGCGGGGATTTTTAAGAAATAGAAATCCTTAAAGGGTTAGCCCAAAACCCGCTAGACACTCGCTCAAAATTGAGTCTGTGCTTACTTTTAACCAAAATATTTGCACTCGTTCTACGACGGGGTTTCAAACCCAAATTTTCTGATGATTAATAACCAATCTCCTGACTAATTACCAAAAGTGTACGGATCGATCCACAAGCCAATGGGATTAAGTACAATAACAAGGTAAATCATTCTACTTTAACAAATGTAGTCTAAAGTAGACTGGAAAAACAACCCAGATTAATTAGCCCAACTCACTCTGAGGATATCTGTACTAGCAGATTTGCCCAAGGGAATTGTGTTATTTTGAAATATCTGGGCATCTAACTAACTTTTTCTCAATCTAAAGAAAAGACCTTAAATCTAAATACACTATTTGTTGTATTTTTCTATAATCCCATAGGGATGTATCTGTGCCACCAGGAGTTTTTTATGAATTCTTTTGCTAACCGCTCCTCCAACACCAATCAATCTCAAGTGTCTCACCAGGCCATACCTAGTGAGCAAGCTATTCATCAATCAGATGTTGACCAAAGTATTTCCAGACAAAATAATAACCAGATTTCGGAAGGCCCAGTGAATCCAATCAACGAATCTTCAGATGAGAATATGGCCAAAGAATTCGATCGAGCTAATGAAACGCTAGCTTTGACAGATACTAAACCATTGAACTCTCCAGAATCTAACGACCTAGAGAAGAGCAAAACTGATGCTACTAATGACGATAGTACCATTGTACGACAACATCCAATTGCTAGCCCTAGTGAACCAAAACAATACCGAGCTATAGGTTTAGTTCGGGGTCGCTATAAACCTTCGACAGAACAATTTACACGAGGCAATTTAGAGACCCCAGATGGTGCAGAAATAGACGCAGTATTGCTAGGTCGAGTAATGAGTTTGTTGAAAAATCATTTAGACCTGGAAACAGAGCATCTGTGGGTAGTTTATCCTCGTACTAGACAGGAAAATAATGACCTACATATCCAAATTATGGGGGTGTGGGAACCAGAAACACTCAGAAAATCAGAAGAATCTCAAGATGAGCCAAAGTCTGAGGAATCATCTTCTGTTAGTCTAACTCCTGCTTCTGAAGATGAAGATAATGATAGTCAAGACATAGTAGAAGTACAAGAGAATTTAGATTGTTCTGATGTTGTTAATGCTGAAATTTTAGAAGATAATTTACCTGGTTTAGACGATGGTTATTTTTCTATCCGAGGGGAAGTAATTTATCAATCTCAAGATGAAGAATATGTAATTGTTAAAGTTAGACAGTCTCCCCGCAAAGATGAAGAAACTCCCAGGTTTTTTAAGCTGAAACTGAAAGGAAATTTAGGCGATCGCCCAATACATCGTTTCTGGGATTTACATATTCAGCGACAAGAAACATTTCTTGTCATTCAATATGGTAATGATATTGGCGCTCTATTTTTGAATGAGCAGAAACCTCAACCAAGAGGTAACGGTAGATTTAATCAGAAAAGAACAGGCAACTATTCCCAAAATTCTCGCCCCCAAAACTTCAATTCTCGAAAAAGTTCAACTCCAATACCTAAGCCAATCAAAAAAAAGAAAAGTCCAGAGAATTAAAGCTTTTCCAGGGTTAAGCTTTATTTAAAATATATAAAAGCTACCACATACATATCTTTAATTAGTCAAAGAAAAAAAACTGAAAAAGCTAAAGCCAAAACTGTAGCATAAGTACAGTTTTGGTAACTCAACGCTCTAAAAATGGTAAAAAAGTTTGATCCATAGGAATAGGAGCAACAGATTCAGTCAGAGTAAATTCCCCAGCAGAAATCCATTCTTTTAACTCCAAGGCAATTTGATTAGACAGAAAAATACTAGCAAGGGGGGCACTTCTAACAACTTTGCCCTCTATTTTTATGCGACCCGACTTGAGTTGAGCATAGCTAACTAAACCAAAAGTTGGACGTACTCGACGGGGAATAGAAAAATCTACCACTGGCGCAACAATATCTCGATCTTGGATAGCGCAGTTAGCCACAACTTTTTCATTCAACACAGGTAGAGGAATACCCACACCCAACATGATTGAGGGGCCATAATTTTTGAAATAACAACCACGCACCCATTTAGACTGCATTTGTTTCGCATCTCCAATCACAGCTAGAGTTGCAGCTGGCCCAATCGGGGTACGATTAGGTAGACGTTTTTGTAAAGGAAAGTGCTGAGTGCCTTCCCAAGTGATGTATCCCACACCCCCACCTAGAAATATACGGGTACCTATACCAATGAGTTGTAAGTCTGGGTCGTTGAATAGTGGGGAAATAGCACCGGGATTAGAATAAACTGCATTACCTAAATCGGGCATTAGAGGGCCAAGATAAGTAAAGATCGGGCGATCGCCACCGTTAACACCAACTATAAAATTTTGATATAGATTTCGCGGATTGAATAAGTAAAACTGGTTAATTGTCTCGCGGGTAATGGTTGTTTCAAAGGTGGCCCTGGGATAGCAATCTGTTACTTGACCAATTGCTCTGAGATTGACAGATTTACCTGCAATTAGGTCTTCAATTACATGACCACCACCTCTTTCTTTAGATTCGTCTGCTTCTTCAGGTATTTGAGTCGCGCCGATATATAAATCTACAGCCCCAAAGCCAGAGTAAGCCAAGATGCCATCTAGCCAGCAGGAGCGAATTTTGATTGGGGGGTCTGTGTGCCCAAGGTTAATTATGGCCCCAGAGGACTCCATTGGCTCAAAAGTGCCAGCGGTAATTACATCGACTTCTTTTGCTGCTTGGGTAATACTGGTTTCGGCAACTCTGGCTTTGAGTTCTGTGACTGTCCAAACAACGGCTTTTTTTTTAATAATTTTGTCGTTAATTTCAGCAATTGTTTTCATTTAGTAGTCCTATTTGATTAGTGCTATTTTCTGGGTATTTATTGGGATTTTCAGATAGCAGGTTAAGTTAATAAAGGCAATTATAATTTGCATAAAAATAGGATAAAGTTACCTATAGAGAATGTTGATTAAATTCATTAATAATCATATTTCTGTATTTGTAGGGTGGGCAATGCCTATAAGTTGCTTTTTATAAAGGTTTTAGCTTGATTTAGCATTGCCCATATTATGCGTTTATTGATGCCGACCTACTTATAATTTGCATGAAAAGAGGATAAAATCACCCAGATATCGTGTTGATTAAATTCATTAATAATCATATTTCTGTAGTGACTTTGTCTGGGGAATTATTCAAAGTTTTAGATATTAGTTTGAGTCTATCGAGGCAATTTACTTTTGTCCTGAGCGGATGATAAATTTACTCCTATAGACTGTTGAGAAAATTAGTCTTAATAAATCTCTGATTTTTATTATTTGTCGATTGCTAAATCTATTAATATAATATTTTTTTTGATTATCCTAAGTTATTTTTAGCCATTTTGATTATATATTTATCCTATTTGATGTATAGCATTTCTCGCTCTCGGTGAGATACACAAGTTTGAGATTTTTGGCAACAGCTCCGTCAGGTAACAGGAAATAAGAAATATAAAAAATACTGTATTTCATAAAGGATGAGAACCACTATATAATTTTTTTTGGCATCTTTCTTGGCATCTTTCTTATTTGATATTTTAGGTAGTATAGCATCACTAAATCGGTTGTGATAAATTTCGGTGTATTTATGTGGGAATTCTACCTACTATCAACTACCTACAATAATCAATCTATCACCATTAACTCACCTCTACAAAAATTAATGACTTAAATATATAGTAATTTTATTTGATTTGCGTAAAAAACCTGGCTACTTTTAGGCAAAAGGCAATCATGCTACAGGCAACAGGTAAGAAGGTTTGCCGGACTTTTTACTGTTAGTAAATAACCAACTCTTGTTTTGCATCTCATTTCAAAACGCTATAGCAGTCCTATTTCAGCCCTTGTAAAAATATCTCACAAAAAGGCAACAGGCAATAGGCAACAAAGTCTCAGATTTTTTATCTGTGTTTTGATTTATGACAAATGATTTAGGATTGCTATAGGTGTTAGGTTGAGGCAATAAAAGCAACTTAAAATTTGTACAACCAGCTCAAAAAACTACCCAAGTAGTTTTCTTAATAAACTAAAAACTCAAACCTAATTATTCCAAAATTAACAATTAAGGATGAGCGCAAAAATAATCTACCAGTGTATAGCTTTATCGGTGGGCAAAATATTCTTTCTGTATGTTTTAATTGAGTCGATTTCTTCGTTTTGCCCAACTCTAATCGGTAGTACAACCAGCTCAAAAAACTACCCAGGTAGTTTTCTTAATAAACTAAAAACTCAAACCTAATTATTCCAAAATTAACAATTAGGGATGAGCGCAAAAATAATCTACCAGTGTATAGCTTTATCGGTGGGCAAAATATTCTTTCTGTATGTTTTAATTGAGTCGATTTCTTCGTTTTGCCCACCCTACTCTAATCGGTAGTTTATTTCAACTTTTAGTCAATCCTCTTCTTTGAAAAGAGAAGTAATTATTAATTGTTGAAACACCCAAAATTAGACTGCTATATATGTTTATTAATGTTCGGGATTATTGTCTGCTTCTGAACTAGCAGTAGGTGAATTTTGTGTATAACTTTCCACATTTTATGCCACTTCATAATTAGTAGTTGAGTCTACCTGATTGTCAGAATCTTCAGAATCTTCAGCAGATTTAGGGAAAGGAGAAGTAAAATTTGTTTGAGGTTTAACATTGTTGATTTGCCAACCGTCTAAAATATCTTTGATTAGTAATTCTTTAATCCATACTTGACCAATAACCGTTAAAGGT
>JBARXI010000886.1:0-9854 GCA_049647275.1 Microcoleaceae cyanobacterium | reverse complement strand
AGTAAAATCTTCTGCTTAACGGAATTGAAAAATATTAACTTTTTATTTCTTATACCTACCACCTAACACCTAACACCTAATACCTTGAATAGCCAATGTAGTAATATTTTTTGAAAATGGTATTACTTCCCGCTATTTCTCACAAATTCATAGGATCGACATCAACAGTCAAACTTACCACTGGTGGGCAAAGAAGACTCAACCCAGACAAACTGGGCACATCCTCACACCCAGGCAATAACTTCAACAAAATCTGCCACCGATAACGATTAGCTACCCGCGCGATCGGAGCAGGTGCAGGCCCCAATAAATCATATCTTCCCTTTTCCCCCTGCTCCATCAAAACACTTGCCAACTTTTGAGCAGTAACCGCCACCTCAGTCGGGTCATAACTACTCAGACGCAACAAAATCAACCGTCCGTGTGGAGGATATTGCAACTCTGCCCGTTGCTGTAATTCCGTTTCCACAAAAGACTCATAATCATTACGTTGCACCGCTCTGATTACAGGATGTTCTGGAGTATAAGTCTGAATAATTACCTGCCCCGGATTATCTCCACGACCTGCACGACCCGCCACCTGTAACAAAGTTTGAAAAGCACGCTCATTAGCACGATAATCGCAAAAATGTAGTAACCCATCAGCAGAAACAACTCCCACCAGTGTCACCTGTGCTAAATCTAAACCCTTAGTCAACATCTGCGTACCAATCAACAAATCAGCTTGCCCATTAGCAAACTGAGTTAACAAAATTCGGTGTGCATCTTTGGTGCGAGTAGTATCGCTATCATATCTAATACATTTTAAATCGGGAAACTGTCTAGTTAACTCTTGCTCTACCTTTTGAGTACCACTGCCAAAAAACTTGAAAAAAGGAGAATCACATTCTGGGCAACGTTGGGGTTGTAGTTGAGTATAGTTACAATAATGACAACGTAACAGTTGAGTTGCGCCTTCATGGGTGTAATGATAGGAAAGGGAAACGTCACAGTTAGGACATTCCATCACATAACCGCAACTACGACAAGAGACAAATGTACTATGACCGCGACGGTGGATAAATAAAATGCCCTGTTGTTTTGTTTCCTGTAGTTGTTGCAGTGCTTCTTGCAGAGGATAGCTGAACATTGTGCGGTTTCCCTGACGCAACTGTTGGCGCATATCTACTATTTCTATTGGTGGCATTGGTCGTGAGTAGATGCGTTCTGGTAATGATAGGTAGTGGGTATTGGTTATTGCGTCTTGGGTAATTGTTGGGGAAGCAGTTACATCTATCGGCGCGGGTTTTTCAGTGAAATTTTCTAACAAATCAGGTGATGATTTAATTAAGTCGTCGCAATCGGATTTTTGTACCCCACCAACTGCGACCCAACTTTCTAAAGAGGGAGTTGCCGAACCTAATATTAAGGGGCAGTTTTCAAGTTCGGCTCGCCATTTCGCTACGGTGCGAGCGTGATAACAAGGGGCAGGGCGGTCTTGTTTGAAACTGTTATCGTGTTCTTCGTCTAATACTATTAAACCTAATTTTGGCAGTGGGGCAAAAATAGCGGAGCGAGTACCGATGATAATTTGAGGGATACCTCGTGTCATGTTACGCCAGGTATCGTAACGTTCGCCTGGAGACAGAGCGCTATGGTAAACATAGACTTTGTTACCGAAGCGGGCGCGGAATCTGTCGGTAAGTTGGGGAGTCAGACCAATTTCAGGAACGAGTACGAGGGCAGATTTGCCATTTTCCAGGATGGGAGCGATCGCCTGTAAATATACTTCTGTTTTTCCAGACCCAGTAACTCCATGCAGCAATATTTGAGCAAATTCGTGAATCTTGGTAATAGTTGCTAATGCTTCTGTTTGGTAAATTGTGAGTGCTTTAATTTGGTCTCTAATATTTCCCCTACCTTGTTCTCGGCGTAATATTTCTTGTTCCTGAATGACAGCATAGCCTTTTTCTTCCAATTTTTTGACTACAGAAGAACTCGTTTTGCAAGTATTGAGTAATTCAGTTAACCACATTTCGCCTCCACTTTGGCGTAGCACTTCCATAACTTCTCGTTGACGTGGGGTTAAATCTTTGGGAATGGTTTGAATAACCAGGGTGACAGCTTGTCTCAGTTTTGGTTTTGCTGGGGAGGGAGGTTCGAGATAACTTTCTACCCAACCTCGCCCGAGTAAATCTTTTAATCCTCTACCAGCACCTTTGACTTGACGTTGGATGTATTGCCAGGTATAATCTTTTGTTTTGGAGTTTTGCAGAATTTCCAGGATTTTCTTAGCGGTAGCATTCAGGAAAATTTCTGCACCTGTTGGTATTGCTGCTTCTATAATCCGAATCCGCCGTTGACTACGTTTGAGCAACCCAGGCGGTAGGGATGTGCGAATCACTCTAATTAGTGGTGTTTGATAATAGGTGGCAACTTTCTCCAGGAGTTGCCAATAAGTGGGAGGGAAAAAACCTCTAGTCACAATATCTGATACATTTTTGATGCTTGAGGTTGTTAAACCTTCTGGCAATTGGGAGACTTTGCGAATCGCGATCGCTCCTACCTGCTGACTGCCAAAAGGTACTGTTAAAACGTCCCCCGGTTGAATATCCAAGTCGGGAGGCATTCTATAGGTAAATAACTTTTCTTCTTCTTCCGCATCATCCGTTGAAGTTTTGAAAGGAACATCAACTAAAACTTCCACCCACTCTGGCGACTCTTGGGAATGCTTTTCGCTGTAAGACGACCCAGGTTCAGCCAACATTAGTTTTGAGGGTGTTTGGGTAATATAGGACATTTTGGTAAAATCAATTAGAGGACAAGTTTGGCGATCGCGTCAGCGTTGTGGAGAAAATAGCTAGGAAAACTGCTATAATTAAAGTTTTTTTGTCGGAAATGCCGATGAATGTAGTTAGCAAGCAAAGCATAGTGACCGGAAAGAAAAAAAGTTGTAGGGTGGGCAATGGCTATAAGTGCCTTTTTCTAAAGCTTTTAGCTTCCTGCGCGCATTGCCCAAATTATGGGTTTATTTATGCCGACCTACTTAGCTATGAAAACTGCTATAATTAAAGTTTTTTTGTCGGAAATGCCGATGAATGTAGGTAGCAAGCAAAGCATAGTGACCGGAAAGAAAAAAAGTATCTCTACTCAGATGTAGCCAACTTTTCTCTTTTGGGCGTTGCTGATTTTAAGTATGATATCAAATCCGGTAGCATTGGTATAATTAGATAGTTAATTAAGAGTCAGGAAGGGGAGCCGTCGGTAGGGCGACGTACAGGAGGGAAGAGAATGCGCGAAAGATTTGCGCTCTGGGTGAAGATAAAACATTTTTTTATACCGAACCCGAGCGGATTTGATATGAAACTCCTAAGAATGTACATTTTCGGCCAAAAATTAAGAGTGCAAATCATACTTATTTCTGCTAACTAAGGGAGGAAAAACTCCTTTCTACCTCCTGAAGACTGTAGGAGCAATTTCGTGCAGAATGCGGAGCAAACATGGAAAGCTCAGAATTCGGACCAAAATTGCCCCTACAGAATAGTGTCTCATATCATGTCCGGATAATTAGTGATAAAAAAAATTTCTCCTCCTCTTTCCCTTCTGCCGTAAAGTAGGGGTAATTCATGAATTACCCCTACTTTACCGAATAATTAAGGTTTAAAGCCTCTCCTTGGCAGCGCCACGAGCTGTCGCAAGACAAGGAGAGAAAAGAAATAATTTTCCTTTTAGTCAATCCTATCCGTTTCAAGGAGAGGTAATTATTAATTATTAATTATTAATTGTTGAAGGGTAATTTCTGATAGAATGCTCCGCAAACATGTTTACGTTTGCAAAGCATTCCGTAGGAAAGTATTCCGTTAGGAAATTACCACGACTGACTCCTCCCTCGTTATTTATAACTATTCAACCGGACATAATATCAGGGTAAGTCCCGATCATTTATTCAGCAACACCTCTTTTGCCTCCTGCCTTCTGTTAACCAATGGCATCCTTCAAAGCATTCTGGGTCATAGCAGCGATCGCTTGATCTGTCGCCTTTGGCAAATGATAATACTTACCCCCAGCCTGTTTCGCCAACTCCTTGGCAAACCCAGTCGAAACAAACTTATTCTCCGTATCAATCATCAATAACTGAATTCCCAAACCCCGAATCTTACCCGCAATACCCAATAACTCCTCCTTAATATTCGGCTTCTCATCATCCAATATCGGCTCACCCAACGAACGCGCCAACGAAATATTCCCGCGCCCATCCGTAATTGCCACAATCACCACCTGCCCAACATCACCAGACTGCTTGGCATTCACACCCACTCTTACCGCTTGGCTCAAACCATGTGCTAAAGGCGAACCACCACCACAAGGCATCTTTTCCAAACGTCGTCGAGCTGAAGTAATTGAACGAGTTGGCGGTAACAATACCTCCGCTTGCTCTCCCCGAAACGGAATCAAAGAAACCTGGTCGCGACTCTGATAAGCCTCAGTCAACAACTGCATCACCGCCCCTTTAGCCGACTGCATCCGGTTTAACGCCATAGAACCCGAAGCATCTACCACAAACACCACCAAAGCACCAGCCTTTCTAGCCAACCGCTTCGCCCGCATATCACCAGGCTCCACAATCACGCTACGATTTGGCTGACGTTCCCTACGAGACTTTTGATAAGGTGCAGCAGCTCGCAATGTAGCATCAACTGCAATTCGTCTAACCTTACCCTTGGGCAACATTGGCTTCACATAACGCCCTCGATCGTCAGAAAAAATAATACTGCGACTACCCGACTTACCTTGACGGTTTGCCGTTTGAGCAAACATCAGCACACTATCATCTAACACCACTCCCTCTGGGTCAAACAAAAATTCTTCGGGAATGCTAGCCTCTTCTTCCTCTGGAGGTTCTGGATCTTCCTGGTCTTCGTCTTCCTCTTCTTCCTGTTCCTGTTCTGACTGGTCTTCTGGTGGAGGGGGTGGTGGAGGTGGCTGTTGTTGTTCTTCTTCTGGTGGGGTTTGCACTATTGTTGCTCGTGGCACAATAACTAACTCAACGGCCCGACGCAAGTCATCAGCATTAACTGTTGTTCGCCCGTCTAATGCTGCTGATGCTTTGGCAACTCGCACGGCAAATAATTCTGCCCGATGTCCTTGCACACCTCCACGAATTGCTTCTTCTACTAAATATTGAATTTGTTCGTTGGTGATAATGACATCTTTTAGCCACTCTCTCGCCAAAAGAATCTGGGTTTTGAGATTATCTATATCTTCTGTATATTGTTCGAGGAAGGTTTGGGGAGAGTTGGCATAAGCGAGGGCTTGTTCTACTGCTTCTACTCGCTGGTCTAAACCTAAAACCATATCTGCTGAGAGGGCGATCGCTATTCTATCAAGTAAATGTTCTCGTAGAGGGCCTTCTTCTGGATTATAAGTAGCGATGAATAGGGTTTGACAAGGATGTTGAAAGCTGATGCCTTCTCGTTCTATTTGGTTTCGTCCTTCTGTTAAGATTGTGAGTAATAAATTGGTGATATTATCTTCAAGCAGATTAATTTCATCTACATATAATACTCCTCGGTGAGCAGAGGCTAATAATCCTGGTTGAAAAACTGTTTCTCCCTGTTTGACTGACTTTTCTACATCCACTGAGCCTAACAACCTATCTTCTGTTACTCCTAGGGGAACTTGAAGAAAGGGTGCTGGTATGACTTCGGTTAGAATTTCTGCTGATGTTGGGTTGGGATATTTGTCTAATAGTTGGTTATCCCATTCTTCGGGATAGTTGGGATTACAGTTGCTAATGGAATCTTTAACAATCTCAATGGGAGGTAAGAGGGAATGTAGGGCTCTGGCCATTACAGATTTGGCAGTACCACGACGGCCAGCAATGGCAACTCCTCCTAATCCTGGATCGACTGCTGATAGTAATAGGGCTAGTTTTATTGCTTCTTGTCCAACTACGGCAGCTAGGGGAAAGTTGATGATAGTGGGAGGGTTAACGACAGGCATAGTTTGAATAGTTTGACTCTTGGTTTTTAGGATATCAAAATATTGATGCTCTCCGGCTATAACGCAAGTTTAGGGGGAGATTCTTCAGATCGAGCCTGAACGGTTGTATCAAGCAACCACTAATACGTCGGAGAAACTTGTTCTCCTTCGCTTTACTTAGGTTTAAGTGTTTCCTTAATATATTTAGCGCACCATTGGCATCGGCGTTGAGATTATTTATAGAACCCATTTTATATCTATATAATTATCATAGTTAAGTCTTCCCGCGCATCAATTTTGAGGAAAAATCTGCGTATTTTGTAGAATTTTTCTTTACTTCCCTCTTCCCTCTTCCCTCTTCTCTGTTCCCTCTTCCCTCTTCCCTCTTCTCTCCTGTCTCCTGTCTCCTGTCTCCTAACTCCTGACTAAAAAACGAAAGCATTGACAAAGATACGTTTAGGGGTTCTATAGCGGAAAATATGTCCCATCTAAATATCGAATATATTTTCTAAGTCAAGGCGGGCGATCGCGAAAAAAGGTGAGCAAGATGCCCACCCTTATTATGGTTTTTCTGCACTTTGAGAAAGCTGATAGTTAGATATTGATTTTACTTAACGATGGGATAATTTGTTTTTATTTAGCAAACCTGCCACACTAATTAAAGCTAAACCGAGGACAACTCCAGGTTCGGGAACATCAGAAACTGGTTCTTGTTTCTGATAACTCACCTGACCTTCACCTTCAAATTGAAAATTTAGAGCACTAGAATCTGTGTAAATAAAACTATCTGTGAGCAGATCCCAGGATAAAGGCCCAATATTGTAATCCCAATCTAACCCCTGAAATACTCCATCTACAAATAAAACGCCATCTGCATCATTTTCAAAGTCTAATGTTTCTACTCCATAGGTTTCTCCCAACCAAGTAAACTCAAATACTGAAACCTGCTTCACCATTTCACCAGGCACTCCTACACCTTCATTGTCAAAAGTGAAAGACCCTGACCCAGTACTACCATCGTGAATACCTCCTTCAATATTTGTCACAGAGAAATCATAAGTCATTGATGCTGCTTGAGCTGGGATACCCATAGTTAATGAACCGAAACTGAGAACTACCCCAGTACCAGCAACGGCTAGTTTTTCGTAGATTTTTTTCATTATCTTATCTCCGTGTAACTACATACTTATTGCTGTTTAAGATAACAAAAGTTTCGAGTGATTTGCTAGTTTGATGTTAAGAGTTAACAAATATTTACAGTGATTTTATTGATGTAGCTAGAGGTATGGATCGTGGAGTAGTTTTTCGATGAGAATGTGATATTTTCTAAGTATTTTGTTTGACATTCCTAATTCCAAATTATATTTACACTTTTTTGTGATAAACGTCACAGATATAGCCGATTAAATGTCACATTACTTTCAGGAAATGAGTCACTCATGTGGAATTATATCTGGGTTAAAATTATTAGTATCAGTTATAGAAATATAGTAATGAGTAATCAGATGTGAGAACTACTTAGCGCTATGAAGCACTATCTAGCTACACCCATTCTCATAAATCATTTCTGGTTGCTCTATAGGGTTTTTCAGGTTAGTGAAGTACACTAGTTTTTCTTCTTTTCTGTTCCCTAATCCCTACTCCCTAAAATCTCGAACTTTGTACCTCACCAGTATAAAAATTGCTATATATGATATTAATTTGAGGTAAAAAATATGTCTTCTAAGAAGAAAAGCAATAATAACTATAAACAAAAAAAAAATTTACGTCCTAACCCATTCATAGCTTATAGAGACCCAAAAACAGGTAAGTGGATAATTCTAAATTCATCTGCATAAAAATATTGATTTAGATGATTTAAAGTATTTTGTCTTCGTTCATATAAAAAGCATGGTTAATGCACTATTTGTCGCAGTATTTCATCTATAAAGTATGAGTTTATATTTTTCCTGTAGATGATTAAATAAATCAGATTATTTTGTAAAAAATATTAATTTCAACAATGCTCAAAATATAAAATTTATTTTCAGCAATGAACAATTAAAAAAAATCATGTCGGCGACAGCCGAATGTACTAGCATTCCTTAGGAAAACAATTAATAATTACCCTTTATTAAAATAAGAGAATTGACACTTAAGGAATATTTTTAATTTTACCCCCTTAAAAGGGTCGGCTTTAAACCTGAATTATCTTTTCCCTTATGGGTTTAATACCCCACCGTCACTCGCGTTGCTCAAAATTGTTTGGGTGAGCGAATCCCCATGCAATTTTCACATCACGCCTTCTGCCTTCTTCAATAAATTATTAATTATTAATTATTAATTATTAACTATTAATTATTCGGTAAGTAGGTAGGGGGGAGTAAACTTTACTATGTAATAGAATGTAAATCAACCTCAACCCCTGAGATTGATTACACTCACAATTGAGCCTCGTGACATTTAATTACGCCTGGCTACTTATATTAGTAGTATTAGTAGTCTGAGATTTTTATGGTACAATGCAACCTCAATCAAATAATAACTATTTATCAAGGAACTTATCAAGAGAAAATATATGAAATTTACCTATTTATTTACAACAACAACCCTGACTGTATTATGGTTAACTATTCCAGTTTTTGCTGAAACTTCTTCTATAGAACGCCTGAAAACAATTCAGCGTTTATTAACTACATATGAGTGTCAAGCTTGTGACTTGAGTGAAGCTAATCTGAGTGAAGCCGATTTAAGTGAAGCTGATTTACAAGGGGCTAATTTACAAAAGGCGAACTTAAAAGATGCCAATTTAAGAGGAGCAATTTTAAGTGGTGCAAATTTAATTGAAGCGAATCTCGAAGGAGCTAATTTATCAGGAGCAATTATGCATGGTGCAACTATGCGACAAGCTAATTTAAAGGATGTTGATTTATCCTGGGCTGATTTATATCAGGCTTACCTAGAGGAAGCTAAGTTAAATGGAGCTAATTTATCTAATGCAAATATTAATCAAGCTAAATTAGACCAGACTGATTTATGTGGAGCTACCATGCCTGACGGTAAAAAAAGAGATTGTTAACATCAAGTTTTTCTGAAAATAAACTCAATACTAAATAATTATGTGGCCGAGGGATTATACATTAATACATTACAGTTTTATGCCACAGCAGATATTTGATCGACTATTTTGATCCGACCTTTGCGGATTGCACGAAGTAGTCGATCTATTGAACGTTGTTCGTCTTCAGATAAAGACTCATCAAATATAGCCGCCATTAATCCATAACGGTCAGCTAAAGTAATGTAACCTGTTTTATTTGCTTGGGCAAAAAGGTCTCCTAGTGCAGATGGAAGCAAGTGGATGGGAGGTTCGATATACATGACAATTACCTCTGAATTCTATTATTTATAAACTTCTATTCTATTATTATACGCTCGTTATAATATTAATCAACTAAGCAATATCAATCATTTTTTGAAGTGATCTAAATCGAAGGTTCTATGTGATAACAAGCAACTTGATATGTGATTTATGTCACATATCAAGTTGCTATCAAACAAAAACCGAATATTTAGCATTAGAAAAATTTATTGCAAAAGATGTTGACAAAGTACATTAAGAGAAGTTAAAATCAAAACATAAAATAAAACAAGCACAAGACAGTCAGCCTAATCCAGCGAAAATAGCACAGCAAGAGTGCTGCTGGAGCGGAGGAACCAAAATAAGGGGCTTATCTCTGATTAGAAGTCTTTAAAAGTTGAAAAGTAAAGATTTAGAGAAGGGCATCTCTCAGCCCTAGCCCGTCAGCTAACTTCGTAGGCATTGAGAGGAGAATGAAGAACCAATTTTCTCTAAAAACTAGACAGATTGTTAATTCAGTATCCTTGGTTGGTATAGGTCTGATTTGTTGCGC
>JBARXI010000885.1:0-1800 GCA_049647275.1 Microcoleaceae cyanobacterium | reverse complement strand
TGACTATTGCTACATTCGCAATAGAAGAAAGGCAACGGCTTTACCCACAAGCAATACAACTGTTTTTCGGGTGCTTGATAAAATTAATAACTACGGAGTCAGACTAACTATTACCCAGTTTCTGTAGGTAGGCTTGAGATAGGGAACCCACGGCATTATGTCTAAGCTACATTGGCAATAGTAGGAAAATCTTGCCCCACCACAACTATTTTGGAGTGCTTCATAAAATGAAATGACTATTGCTACATTCGCAATAGAAGAAAGGCAACGGCTTTATCCACAAGCAATACAACTGTTTTGGGTGCTTAATAAAATTAATAACTACGGAGTCGGGCTAACTATTCCCCAGTTTCTCTCGGTTCGATTGAGATAGGGAACCAAACCTACACAAACCTATAGGGTTGCCGTCGGATTGGCGACCTATGTGAATCGCACCAAATCCTACATTTAAAAATGAGATGGCTATAGTGTTGATTTTAAAGGATTATATCAAGGTTAAGTGCCGAAATCTTAACTAGAATGACCATAACTCATCATTTCAAGCATTTTTGAAACCTGGTAACATATTGATAAAAAGCAGTACCATTAAATGAAAAAACAGATAATGATTATAAGAAAAGCTTTAGATTCAGATTTAGATGATGTACTGTCTGTCGAACGCGCTGCATTTGATTCAGACGAATGTGCGGAAATTGTACAAATGCTTCTTGGAGACGATAGTGCTAAACCTATTGTTTCTCTGCTAGCTTTCCAAGAAAATAGAGCCGTAGGACACATTATGTTTAGTAGAGCTAGTCTGGAACCCAACAAAGATAGTCTGGAATCCAATAATCCCTTATCAATTTCAATTTTGGGTCCTCTCGCCGTTGTGCCTGATGCTCAAAAACAAGGTATTGGGAGTAAACTCATTGAAAGCGGATTAGAAATTTTATCAAAATCTGGAGTAGACCTGGTTTTTGTTCTTGGTCATTCCACATACTATCCACGTTTTGGATTTAAACCAGCTAGCAATCTTGGGTTTGAGCCTTCTTATCCTATACCTGAAAAAAATACAGATGCTTGGATGGTTCAAGAGTTGTGTCCGGGAGTTATTGGAAATTTTAGAGGAAAACTTATCTGTGCAGATAGTTTGGATGACCCAAAATATTGGCGGGAATAAGATTAACGAAGTCAGAAGTCAGAAGTCAGAAGTCAGAAGTTAAGTTCTTTAGGTTAATAATTAAAACTTGGGCGATCGCTCTATTTTGAGGGTGAGTTGCGACCAAGTTAAATTTTCGTATATTTACAAAATTATCCGGAAAATTAAAGATATATTCTGGAATGAAATAGCAGTTAAATTTACCTAATAATTATATATGGCCACCAGATTAATTGAATTAGAAGACGGAATTTTAGTTGAGGCAGAAGTCCCAGAGAATGAAGCCAAGCCTATTTCTACTAATGTTATAAAAGAAGTAAAATCTAGTTTTGCTAAAGTTAAACCTATATTAATAAGTATTAGTCGTCCTATTGCTGAAGCTTGGCAAGAAATAAATAAAGATATGGAAATTGAACAAGCTGAGGTAGAAGTAGGTTTTAATTTTGAGGGGGAAGGTAATCTCTATATTACGAAAGGAAAGGCAGGTGCAAATTTAAAGGTTAAGTTAGTTCTGAAACCTAAACAGTCAAAGAATGAGTAACTTAGAAGAATCTATAGTTTTAATTACCAGTACCGATGAAAAAAAGAAAAATGTTATTGGTACTGGATTTGCTTTTTATCGAGAGGATAATTATACTTATTTGCTAACCTGCGCCCATGTT
>JBARXI010000884.1:0-7538 GCA_049647275.1 Microcoleaceae cyanobacterium | reverse complement strand
ATTGCAAGCTCCAATTACCTCATAATCGGGATTTTAGCTAGGGTGATTGTGGGGTTGTTTAACCGGATTTGATATAATAAACCATTTTTAAATATGAACAATTATGTATAGATATCTATAAATGTCCAGTGGCCGATAAAAATCAAAATACTCAATTTTCAATCAGGGGGGTCAGATAAGACCTGAATACACCTGACATAATTTTCTATATTAGAATTGATTCATCATATAGTAGTCAGATTTAAAAAGTTGCACATTTATCAGACTAGAGTTAATATTTGTTGACTAAGATTAATGCAAAGATAACTAACAAAACACAGGAAAAATCAAACTCATGTCTCAAGACTCTTATCAACAAGCAAAAATGATTGTTAAATACTTGAATACTTTAATTAGGGAGATAGAAAACAATCCTGAGATATCTCCGTGGGTAATTCGTCAAGTTTTGAAAACAGCAAAGGAGAAAGCAGACAAATTAGTAGATGATTTAGAAGATGAAGAAAATAATCACAGGGTATTATCTAATTATCATGCCTCTTGTAAGTGCAAATATAAACAATAGAAAAATTCCTCGGTTACTATATAATTTTTATTTGACTACCCAGTTTCAATAAAAAACTGGGTTAATTTTACATATAATATTAGGATAATTAATGACTATATAGTTTCTCATCCAGCTTACAAGTGAGGTATTAAGTAAAGCGAATTTTATACTTAAGTTATAGTGAATTGAGTTACTACATATATTGTTATATCTAGTTCTCATCTGTACAAAAGGATACTCTATAAACTAGATTTGGTATTATTTATTTTTCCTTAATTCTTAATTTAGTAGCGATTGTAAAGATAATGAAATTGATATGAGTCAAGACAAAATTATTATTTGGTATCGTAACGATCTACGCATCCATGACCATAAACCACTGGATAAAGCACTAAAAGCTAAAGCTCAAATTATTCCTATTTATTGCTTCGATCCAAGACAATTTAGTGAAACTAATTTTGGCTTTCCTAAAACAGGAGAATTTAGGGCAAAATTTTTACTAGAAAGTATTGATGACTTGCGTAATACTTTACAAAAATTAGGTAGTAATTTAATAATTCGTCAACAAAGACCAGAAATAGCAATTCCCCAAATAGCTCAAGAATTAGCAGTTACATCTGTCTATTTTTATCAAGAAGTTACATCAGAAGAAATTAAAGTAGAAATAGCAGTTTATCGGGCACTAAAAAAAATTGGAGTCCAACTTAAATCATTTTGGGGTAACACACTTTATCATCCAGATGATTTACCTTTTGAAATCAAACAATTACCAGAATTATTTACTAATTTTCGTAAAGATGTAGAGAAAAAATCCAGTGTAAATCCTACATTTCCTACTGCTCAAAAATTACCATCTTTACCAACAAGAGTTGATGTAGGAAAATTGCCTACTTTATCTAACTTTAACCTAGAATTAAAACCACAAGAAATAAAAGGAGTTTTAGAATTTAAAGGCGGAGAAACTGCTGGGAAAGAAAGAGTAAAAAATTATATTTGGCAGCAAGACTGTTTAAAAGTGTATAAAGAAACCAGAAATGGAATGCTAGGACCTAACTATTCTTCTAAATTTTCTCCTTGGTTAGCTTTAGGATGTTTATCGCCTCGTTATATTTATGAACAAGTGCAAGAATATGAATATCAAAGGGTAAAAAATCAATCAACTTATTGGTTAATATTTGAGCTACTGTGGCGAGATTATTTCAGATTTATTTGTCAAAAACATGGCGATCGCGTATTTCATAAATCTGGTTTACAAGGAGTGGCTATTTCTTGGCAAGAGGATTGGGGGAAATTTCAAAAGTGGCAAGAAGGTAAAACAGGATTTCCCCTAGTAGATGCTAATATGCGCGAATTAGCTACTACAGGTTTTATGTCTAATCGTGGTAGACAAAATGTGGCTAGTTTTTTAACTAAAAATTTAGGAATTAATTGGCAAATGGGAGCTGAATGGTTTGAGTCTTTATTAATAGATTATGATGTTTGTAGTAATTGGGGAAATTGGAATTACACTGCCGGGGTAGGAAATGATGCGCGAGGTTTTCGTTATTTTAATATTCTTAAACAGGCAAAAGATTACGATTGTGAGGGAAAATATGTTAAATATTGGTTGCCAGAATTAGCAAAAATACCTGCTTCTAAAATACATCAACCTTGGAAATTATTATCTGTTGAACAGGATAGATTTGATGTAAAAATAGGGGTAGATTATCCAAAACCAATGGTTGATTTATGGGAGTCTGTCAAGGAGAATGAAAAAGTTTATAATGCTGCATTAAAACCTGAAAAAGGAATGAAGTAAAGTCACGACATAGATTTTGACTAGAGATGTATGGATAATTATATTATTTTCGGCTAACAAACCTACATTTTTAGGGGTGTTAGTCGTCTACTACTACTCATATAATTTCCGGTTAAACAGTTATAAATAAACGACGGAGTCCTCAGGTAGTAGGGGCACCTGCGCAAGGCAAACCCATCTAAATTTTAGAAGCTTTTGTCGTTAAGCTTTAGACAATTAATAAATATAAATACTTAAAAGCCTAAATTCCTTACCCCGTCAGGACTTCAAAATAAGATGCGTTTGAGGGCAAACCCCAACGTTGGAGATGAATAAATAGTCAATTGATACTGTGGAGCGATCGCCTAATAATTTATCTAAAGTCTCAAAACCCCAACGTTGGAGATGAATAAATAGTCAATTAATACTATGAAGCCCCAGGGCAAACCCATCTAAATTCTGGAAGCTTTTGTCGTTAAGCTTTAGACAATTAATAAATATAGATACTTAAAAGCCTAAATTCTTTACCCCGTCAGGACTTCAAAATAAGATTCGTTTGCCCAGGGACACCTGCCGAGTATGGGCAGAGCTTCTCCGGCCGTTTGCCCGTACAGGAGTCAAGAAGGAAAAAAGAAGAAGGAACAGGAGGAAGAGGAGAAATTTTTTTTATCACTAATTATCCGGACATGATATCAAACAGTTATATCTTGATAAGATAAATATTCTATTCTAGGGTTAGTAAACCCGAAAAAATCAATTGATATAATTAGTCATGCTCAGAAAAATTGATATAAATATTTGGGTTGCCGAGCAACCGTTAAGGTATTTTGGATTGAGTGTTGGTACAAAAATGACGGTGGTTCGGTTGGGAAATGGTGAATTAGCTGTCATATCTCCAATCGAAATTGATAAGGAAATTTTTGAACAACTCAAACAGATGAGAAATGTCAAGCATATTATTGCTCCCAATCTTTTTCACTATCTGTTTTTATCTGATTTTAAAAATATTTATCCTGAAGCAAAAGTTTATGCTGTGTCGGGTTTGAAGATTAAAAAACCCGATCTTCCTATCGATTTAATATTAGATGATAATCAATATGATTTTTGTGGCGAGCTGGAATATTTATCATTTGAAGGATTGAATACTTTTCTTCCCAGTGGAGCATCACCTCTCAATGAGTATGTCTTTTTTCACGGCAAAAGTAAAACTTTGATTGTGACGGATATAGCATTTTATTTTGATGAAAATTTTCCTTTGATAATGAATTTACTGACTAAAATAATGGGAGGATACAAAAAACTTAGACCATCATTTTTAGAGCAGTTGGGTACTAAAGAAAAAGAGAAAGTCAAACAATCAGTTCTGAAAATATTGGAATGGGATTTTATAAGAGTTATTGTGGCTCATGGTAGCATTGTTGAAGATGATGCAAAGCAAAAATTTAAGGAAGGGTATGAGTGGTTTTTAGAACAATCTTTTTAAAATTACAAATTAGTCGCGAGATTTTGCAGGTTGTGAAATTTTACTATATATAGCAATTCCCTAAATAAATACTATACTTTGGTGAGGCTTCAAGACTCAAGTAATTAGCAAGATTCAAAGTCGGTTTTTGACAATTATCAGCAAGTGAGTGTCATTTCAGTTATTAGTTAGCCTCCTATGGTCGTAACTGCGTTATCAGTTAGCCTTCTCCGGAGGAACTGCGTTAACAGTACCTCTAGCTGTTTGCTCCGCATTCCGTAGGAAAGCATCGGGATTGAAATCTGAAATATTCTCTTTTCTCTTGGTCGATTAGATATGGCGAGGACACCCTTCCCTCCGGGACGCTCCGCGTTAACGTAGTTTTGCGCAGCGCAAACGCCATCTCACCCTACGGGAAACTTCGTTAACGACCGCTTTTTATCTCCTTGAAAGGGGAGGCGCATACCCAGAATTTTTCGGTACAAATTTTCCTGCATTTACCTCTCCTTCTACTTCAGACACTTATATCATATCCGGTTAAACAGTTATAAATAAATGACGGAGGAGTCTCCGTAGGGGAGCCGTCGGATTGGCGACGTACAGGAGGAAAGAAAGGAGAAAGAATAAGGAAGAGGAAGAAGAAAGTTTTTTTTATCACTAATAATCCGGACATGATATTACGACACTTTTCTACCAAATTAGATGTAGCTAAATTTTTGAGATGTGGTATTAAATCATTTTTTCAGCAGTCACTAAATATTTTCAATGTTAGAATAATACAGCAGATTCGGCGGTTAATCTCGTACAGCAAACCAAGTACATCTGTGTCACCTGTTGCCTACTTCCAGACTCCTAATACCAATTCACTTAAAAAATGTCACAAATAGTTGGTAACTGATGAAGTGAAATAATAAGCTTAAATTACTGTAAAACTTAGGTTTCAAGTCGCTCAAATATCACTTCTGACTTCTGAGTTCTGAGTTCTGAGTTCTGACTTTAGTGAAACGGTATAACACTCCCCACTCCCTAAAACCATAAATATTTGAAAGACTAATGTACCCGATAATATTTCTGGAGATATTTCTATTAAATTATTGCTCATAGTTTGTGCTATTTTGTATTTTACTTTTTGTAATTACCTTATTGTTAATTTCAACTAAACTTACTAGACAGTGCGAAGTTCTTAGAGTAACTATTGCTAGCTAAGGCTTTTAGCTATCTCGATATTAGAAACTCTCCACTCACAACTGTAGGTGCTGTAAGCTATTCTTAGCAATACTTTCAGCCTTTAAAGTAAATCCTTTTTCAGGAGAACTTTGTACTCTCGAGTAAACTTACCTTTAAGAATTTTGACTATCTATATAATTACCCGCCACTTCCGACACACTACCCTTTTCACTCTGAAGTTGCCATTGACCAACCACATTTAGACCACCTTCCAAAAATTTACTACGACAAGCCCGACGTTGAATCTTACCGCTAGTAGTCTTCGGAATACTACCAGTCTTCAAAAGAGCGATCGCGTAGACTTCCACTGTATGCTCCTGAGCCACAGTCTGCCGAATTGTCCCCACAACTTCCTCAACATTCAACTTCCGCAGATAACTACGCTCCACTTCCTGAACAACTATCAACCGCTCATCATCCTCAGCTTCCACCGAAAAAGCTGCTCCACAACCAGACCGCAAAGCAGGATGACACCCTTCCACAGTCAACTCAATATCTTGAGGATAACGATACCGACCCCACAAAATCATTACATCCTTAATACGACCAGTAATAAATAGTTCCCCATCCTGTAAAAATCCCAAATCCCCCGTCCGTAAAAAAGGCCCCTTATCTGCCAAAAAAGCATTAAAAGTTCGTTCCGTTTCCTCCGGTAGATTCCAATAACCCTTACCGACACCAGCACCAGAAACCCAAATTTCCCCTACTTCTGCTTCTAAACATTGAGTATGAGATTCTGGGTTAACAATCATAATTTCATCACCCAACCACCCCCAACCACAACTAACTACAGCTCTACCTTTCTCACCACTAACCACAATTCGGTTTTCTGCTAAAGCCTCAACATCCACATAACTAACCATTGGAGACTTAATTTTTGCTCCCCCACTAATAAATAGAGTTGTCTCCGCCATCCCATAACAAGGATAAAAAGCCTCTCGCCGAAACCCACAAACTGCAAAAGTCTCAGCAAACCTATCCAACGTTGCAGCCCGAACAGGTTCAGCTCCAGAAAATGCGACACTCCAACTACTCAAATCTAAACTTCCTAATTGTTCTGGCGTTACCTGACGAGAAACCAAATCATAAGCAAAATTCGGC
Source organism: Microcoleaceae cyanobacterium (assembly GCA_049647275.1). Classification (GTDB taxonomy): domain Bacteria; phylum Cyanobacteriota; class Cyanobacteriia; order Cyanobacteriales; family Microcoleaceae; genus JASJEE01. The sequence continues at coordinate 1,427 of JBARXI010000884.1, read as the reverse complement.
CCGCCACTGGTAGTTGCTTTGTAGCGAGAAATAGCCTCTAACCAACGTACGGGTTTTTGAATTAAAGCCACAGGTGACATGAGGGTGACAGGAAAACCACCATACAAAGGTTGTACTACTCCGCCAATTAATCCCATATCGTGAAACATAGGTAGCCAGATTACACCCTGACTTTCTGGGGTATGTTCAAAAGACTGATAAATAATTTCTGAGTTATGTAAGACGTTGCGGTGAGTAACCATTACTCCTTTTGGTTGACCGGTGGAGCCAGAAGTGTATTGGAAAAAGGCGAGGGTATTTGTGTCTATTTCTGGTTGTACCCATGCGGATGCTTGGGATAAAGGAATTTTATCTGTGGCTATCGAGGGTAAATTGTTGAGTCTAGGAGCTAATTCTGGATTTTTGGCTAATTGTTCTTGAATCTGGACAAATAAGTATTGGGTAGTGAGGATAACTTTTGGTTGGCAAGATTCAGCTCGTTGTTCGAGTTTGCCGATAGCATCCCTAGAAACGGGTGGGTTACTGGTAACGGCGATTGCTCCTGCATAGATACAAGCAAAAAAGCTGGCGATAAATTCTAGCCCGGCGGTGTAGGGGTAGACGACTAATACTCGGTCTCCTGGGCTAATTATTGATTGGAGGTGGGCGGCGATCGCTCGTACTTGTGTGTCTAGTTGTTGGTAGGTCAAACTACCACAGGAGGTTTCTCCGTCTGGCAAGAATGTATAAGCAGTTTGGCTGGGTAGATTTTGTGAGCGATCGCGCAATAAATCGATTAATGTTAAATATTTGGCCATTTTTGAATTGATTGACAAGATTAACTATTGGATATTGTTTAGATCAAATTTTCAATGGTAAACTTTTCAACTATATAGCATTTCCTAGTAGGGGTGAGTTCAACAATTAACAATTAATAATTACCTCTGTTTGAAACGGATTGGATTGACTAATCATGAAAATTTTTTCTTTTCTTGGTCGATTGGATATGGCGAGGAGACCTCGCCATCCCTCGACCGCTTTTTCTTGGTCGATTGGATATTCATCGAGGAGACCCCAAGAATGCACCAGCTGCTCCGCTTTTTCCAACCGAATGCGGAGCTTGGAATGTTGCGCCAGCTAGCGCGACCGCTTTCCCCCTTTTAGGGCGATAGCCCGTGGCGCAGCCAAGTCGAGACTTTAAACCTTAATTATTCGGTAAAAATATATCCCAAATTATCTTTTTTAAAAAGGGGGAGTTAAGATTTCAGACTGTAGCTCATTTACTTAAAAATTGCTATAAGTAGTCAAGCCAAATTAATTGTATATTTATCTTTTCTGTAGCGGGTTTAATACCCCACCGTCAACTGGAGTGCTTAAAATTGTTTAGGGTTAGAATCCCTATGCAATTTTCCCTCTCTTGGTCAGCTACCAGGTGCGTCTTACGCGCC
>JBARXI010000883.1:0-2234 GCA_049647275.1 Microcoleaceae cyanobacterium | reverse complement strand
ATAATTAACAACAAGAGAATGCTGCGGAAAATTCCCATTGGAAACCCGCGACCCGAATTAGCAGAAATTTACCCCCAAAACCCCAGAGCTAAAAACTGTGGTTTTGCCACTTCTATTAGCATAATTGGATTGCCCGAAGAAGATGAATTAAATTTACAAGCTATTCTCAAAGACCAAACTCATATTCCTATAGCCAAAGTACGATTTCGACATCAGCCTTTGCGCTCTGGCTACCAACCAAAATTACAACCATTAATAGTAACTTGCGTAGGGCGCACAGGCACAACTTGGTTAATGCAACTCCTATCCCAACATCCACGGTTAATTGTTTGTCAACATTACCCATACGAAGTTAGAGCAGCACAGTATTGGATGCAAATGTTGCAGGTACTTTCACAACCAGCCAATACTCAAAATTCTACTCCCGTAGTTGGTTTTGAGAACGACTTAAATTTGATTGGGCACAATCCTTTCTATAATAAAAACATCAATTCGCCCAAAGCTCTCGACTGGCATGGAAACGATTACCCAGAAAAATTAGCAGCCTTTTGCCAGCAAAGTATTGATGGATTTTACCAAGCTATAGGAAGTAACCAAGGTAAAATTTTTTCACATGATGGGCAGCCTATATATTTTGTAGAGAAGTATATGCTTAATCCAATTAAAACACTTTTCCTAGAAGTTTATCCTCAAGGGCGAGAAATAATTCTAGTGCGAGATTTCCGGGATGTAGTTTGCTCGGTCATTGCTTTTAATGCCAAACGCGGACATGATATGGCAGGTCAGCAACAGGTGAAAACTGATGAAGAGATTATTCGTGAGGCTGGTAAGTTTCAAGGGAGAATGTTGCTGCAAAGATGGAAAGAATGTTCGGGAAAGGCTTTCTTACTGCGCTACGAAGATTTGATTTTATCCCCAGTAGAGACTCTGACTCAGCTTTTGGAACATTTGGGTTTGGAAAATTCCCAGACAACTATTGGTAGTATGCTGAAAACTGCATCGGGAGATACCCAGAAAATGGAAAAACATCGAACTACCTCCAGTGCTCAAGCTTCTATCGGTAGATGGAAATCCGACCTCAACCCTGCACTTCAAGAATTATGCCAGCAGGTTTTTGCTGAAGCTTTAGAGGAATTTGGTTATGGGAAATCTTAGCCCTAAATATGTCAGGATATTGATTGATATATCCGTTATGCTCGACTTACCCAACCCACTGTAGGGGTAATACATGAATTACCCCTACTTCAAATTTATTTAGGTTGGAGTAGGGGTAATTTCGGTGCAATGCCGCGCAAACATGAATTACTGAGCAGCGACAAATATATTGATTAACAAGCAATACACAAAAAAACAAACTATGAATAAACCAATAGAAACGAAGAGAAATCTCGAACTGGTGCGGCTAGAAAATCAGAAACTAGAGGTCTATGGTTGGATAGCCTCAACTAATCCTACTCCTGTGCAAGATTTTAATATCACTATCGATACCCAACAAATAGAGGAAGAGGATTTTGAACAGACTTTGGGTATCCCTAGTCCAGATGTTAATAAAATTCATCCTCACCTTGGTAATAGTGCTACGGCTCGCTTTCGTCTGGTTATAGCTCTCAACTCCCAACAAATTGAGCAATACCAAAAGTCCGGAATTGCTCTTACTCCCATTTTCTCAGAGGGTCAGGGAAAAGTGATACTTCATAATGTAGGAGTAATATCCACTGCCAAAAGCGATCGCTCAAACGAAATAAACACCGACCATTCTCACGAAACTCAACAGGAGCCACCAAGTCTATTCCCAGAAAAATTGCCTCAGACAACTCAAACCCTACCAACCCTACCTACTGTTGGCAACTTTGATGAAGCAATTATTCAAAATCAACAGTTACGCCTCTGTGGTTGGGTAGCTTCTCTCAACTCTGGCGCTTTAGATGGGTTTCAAATTTCTATTGCAGGTCAGGAAATCATAGAATTTGAACATTCTCTCGGCCTTCCGAGTCCAGATGTTAAGAAAGCCTTTCCCAAACTTGATAATGCGGAAGTTGCTCGTTTCGAGGTAATAATTCCTATTTCTCAACCCCAGGTCGAAGAGTTTGATGATTCTGTTATTGCCTTAACTCCTTTATTTAAGGATGGCAAAGGTGTTGTTATGGTTAAAGTAATTTCTGTTGTGGGTGGGGGAAATAAAACAGTTGACTACAAAATTGTTGATTCTGATGTAATTCTGTCTGATGGAAAAT
>JBARXI010000882.1:0-6168 GCA_049647275.1 Microcoleaceae cyanobacterium | reverse complement strand
GGCAAATACGATGCAGCCGAACCTTTGTACAAACAAGCCATCGAAATCGACAAAATTGCCCTACCCGAAAATCATCCTTCCCTTGCCACCGACTTCAACAACCTAGCAGAATTATATCGTGCTCAAGGCAAATACGATGCAGCCGAACCTTTGTACAAACAAGCCATCGAAATCGTCAAAATAGCCCTACCCGAAAATCATCCCTATCTTGCCACCCACCTCAACAACCTAGCAGAATTATATCGTTCTCAAGGCAAATACGCAGCAGCAGAACCCTTGTACAAACAAGCCATCGAAATCGACAAAATTGCCCTACCCGAAAATCATCCATCCCTTGCCATCCACCTCAACAACCTAGCAGGATTATATCGTGCTCAAGGCAAATACGATGCAGCCGAACCCTTGTACAAACAAGCATTAGATATGTGTGAACAAACATTAGGTCAGGAACATCCTCATACTCAGACTGTGCGAAAAAATCTCGAACTTTGTCGGCAACAACAACAGAGCTAGACAGGAATTTTGTCACGGATGCACCGATGGTGGAAAAGGATAAATATGTTCCGTTGAGGTTTTTCACCCCAAAGTTGAGGTTTCAAAGGTCTCGGTTGAGGTTTTTCACCTCAAAGTTGAGGTTTTAAAGGTAGACTGATAACTGATAACTGAAAAGCCCAGTATGTTAATATAAATAACATTAAATTATCAATCAAAATATAAACAATATATATGTCAATCACAATTAACCTAACTCCAGAATTAGAAGCACGACTCCGGGAAAAAGCAACTCAACAGGGAGGCGATATTTCCCTAGTTGTAACGGAATTACTTGCCAAAGTTTTAGAGTGGGAAGTTTCCGATACCGAAGCAGCTATTAAAGGTATTCAGCAAGGGTTAGATGATTTTGAAAATGGTAGATTTCGTTCTTTCGACCAGTTTGCTGAAGCACAACGTCTTCAACAATTAATAATTAATAATTAACAATTACCTCTCCTTAAAAAAAAGAGGATTGCCTAAAAGGAATTTTTTTCTCTTTTCTCCTTAAAAGGAGAGGCTTTAGACCTTAATTTTTGAATTAATAATTAATACTGAATAATTAATAATTATTCGGTAAATATAATCTGCTAGTAGAGGAATGAAATACCAAGTCGAAATTTATAGCGTGGCAGAAGTAGAAGCAGACAAAGCATTCCAATGGTTGTATAAAGTTACATCAATTGAAACAGCAAGACATTGGTATGAAGAACTTTTAAAAACTATTGAATCTCTATCATAAATGCCAAAGCGTTGTCCTTTAGCGCGAGAAAATGACTACTTCAGTCAAGAAATTAGGCAACTTCTCTACGGTAGGGGGCGTAATTCATATAGAATTATTTTCACTATTGTAGAAAGTCAAGAAGTTTCTATAGTTAGGATTCTTCATATTCGCCGTGCTGCACAGTAAACAATTGGTGAAGGTCAAGATAAGTCTGAGGAAACTTAATTCTATCAGGACTTACGCAGACAAACCACTGATGGGGGCAAAGGTGCGTTACGCTACGCTAACACACCCTACAAATAGAGCCTTTGCGTAAGTCTTACTACTTACAGTGAATTTCATTTCAGCAAAACTTGTAGGGTGCGTTAGACGGCTAAAATTTAGAATGTGAAAGGCATTTAAAAATCCGTCGTAACGCACCATTTTTAGATGTAGTAGACTGATACATCTTCTGACTTCTGACTTTAGCTTATCTACTTTCCTCCCTCATTTACTTGAGTAACCAAATATTGAAAAGCAGCAGGTAAAGACTCAAAAGCTTTATGCTCAATTTGTTCAAATATACCTTTACTACCCGCACCATTTACCAACAAAACTTCAGCGTTGCTCTTAAATTCAGCAGGTTGAATACCAACATTATCCAAACCATCAGTAATAAAAACCGCAAACTGTTGAGGTGTTTGCCTCCAAGTCGCATCACTTTCTGCCAGAAATAACTCAGCACGATTAATTCCTCCTTGAATATCACTGCTACCACAATTAACAGGATGTGCCAAAACAGGTTGAAGTTGAGTTGTCATAAACTGATTAATTTTTACCTCGCTCTGACTTTGCCATTGTTGCACCGAGTTGTTATAATTAGCTAAAGTTTGTAAATCATTTTGACGTAGGGTTTCATATTCCGCTAATTTTTGTTTATACTCATCCTTTTGTTTCCTATATGTAAAAGCATTACCTTGATTTTTTGGTTCAACAGGTGCAACAGGATGATTAAAACCTGCTTTGACCAACCCAGGTTGTTGTTCGACTCTAACTCTTGCTAGCGGACGGTTACTGTCATAACAAAAAGTTCCCACTGCTAACTCCCCACCATTTTTTAACAGGGGTGACAATAACTGAAAATCTTGGAGTTGTGGTTGTTCGATGCGACTCCAGTTAACACTACCCGTTTTATCCGTCATAATTACTATTTTCACTGGAGGTGACTGGGGTTGATTTTGTAAGGCAGTTTTGACTTCTGATAAAGGTTCAGATATAGTAGAGGATATGGTATTTTTGGGAGTTTTGCTGTCTACTTTTCCGGCACAGCTTGCTAAAAGGCTTACCAAAATAGTCACAATAATTACATGAGATTTTTTAATGACTTTACTCATTGTTTCATTTAATTGTTAAGTTGATAATTTTGGGCCATGTAAAACCGTAAATTATCTGTTCTTAATTACTTAACGATTTGAACTCCCGGTATTTATGCAATTATTAAAAACTTGTGGTAGAAAAAGAACATCTATTTATAATATTGTAGGTTGGGTAAAGCGATAGCGTAACCCAACAGATACAATTTTATTGTTGGGTTTATCCTCCGGATAAGCTCCGCTAACCTTTGTCAACCCAACCTACAAAGTCATAGTGCAATAAGCGTAGGTTTGGTTAAGCGATAGCGCAACCCAACATACATGACTTATTAAAAATGTTATCTATAATATTGCTGCATATTATAAATTTAGTATCAAATATGAAAAAAACTGTATTTTTAAATCCTCCCTCCTTTGATGGTTTTGATGGAGGTGCCGGAGCTAGATACCAAGCAAAACGAGAAATTACTTCTTTCTGGTATCCCACTTGGTTAGCTCAACCTGCTGCTCTAGTTCCCGGAAGTAAATTGGTAGACGCTCCTCCTCATAATCAAACGGTGGAAGATGTACTCAAAATTGCTAAAGATTACGAACTGGTAATTATGCACACCAGTACCCCTTCCCTGCCTAACGATGTTAAATGTGCAGAAGCTATTAAGGCGCAAAACCCCGAAACAAAAGTAGGTTTTGTTGGCGCTCATGTGGCAGTTTTGCCAGAAGAAACTCTCAGGGAAAATCCAATTATTGATTTTGTTTGTCGCAACGAATTTGATTATACCTGTAAAGAATTATCCGAAGGGAAACCTTTTGCAGAAATTAAAGGCTTAAGTTACCATGATTCCCAAGGCAATATTCAGCACACCCCCGAACGAGAATTAATTCACGACTGGGATTCGATGCCTAGTGTTTTTCCGGTTTATGCAGATAATTTGGATATTCGGAAGTATCTAATTGGTTATTTGCTAAATCCCTATATTTCTCTATATACAGGTCGCGGTTGCCCTGCTAAATGTACTTTTTGTTTGTGGCCACAAACTATTGGCGGACATCAATACCGTGCTAAAACTCCCGAAGCAGTAGGTCGAGAAATGGCAGAGGCAAAAGCTATTTGGGGTAGCTCTGTACGAGAATACTTTTTTGATGATGATACCTTTACTATTGATAAAAAACGAGCGATCGCTATTAGCGAACATTTGAAGCGACTGAAGTTAATGTGGAGTTGTAACGCTCGTGGAAATTTAGACTATGATACTCTCAAAGAATTGAAAAATAATGGTCTGCGTTTACTGTTAGTTGGTTTTGAATCTGGCAACCAGCAAATTTTGGATGGAGTCAAGAAAGGAATTAAATTAGAAGTCGCCCGCAAATTTATGGAAAATTGCCATAAGTTGGGTATTAAAGTTCATGGCGCTTTTATTCTGGGTTTACCGAATGAGAGTAGGGAAACTATTGAGGAGACTATCCGTTTTGCCTGTGAAGTCAGCCCGCATACAATTCAAGTTTCCATTGCTTCTCCCTATCCAGGTACAGAATTATATAGTCAAGCTGAGGAAAATGGTTGGTTTACTGGAGATTCTCTGGTGGCAAATTCTGGGATTCAAATGTCGGCCTTGCAATATCCTAATTTGTCAGGTAGTGAAATTGAGGATGGGGTAGAGCGGATGTATCGTCAGTTTTATTTTAGACCGAAGTCGATTATTCCCATAGTTGGAGAAATGCTGGCAGATCCACAAATGTTAGTGCGTCGTTTACGGGAAGGTAAGGAATTTTTGTCTTATCTGAGGGAGCGTCATCAGAGAGCGGCGAGTCATTAATTAGCAAAAAGAAGTCGGATTAATTTACCGAATAATTAAGGTCTAAAGCCTCTCCTTTTAAGGAAAAAAAGCAGTCGTTTCGGCTGTCGCCGACATGAAAAACGAAGTTTCCCGAAGAGTCGGATGGGGAGGAAACCTCGCCATATCTAATCGACCAAGAGACCTCTCCGGAAAAGAGGGAGTAGGGAGTAGGAGACCCACCCCTAACCCCTCCCAGGAGGGGAAGTAGGGAGTAGGGGGAAAGAATTGATGATTTATACGTATGGGATTGATTTAATTTTTGATTATCGGAGATGTCTAATATAAAATCCGGTTGAACAGTGGTCATTGCGACGATAGGAAGCAATCTCCGCGCACCCCTGAGATTGCTTCCTTCCACTCCGTTCCAGTCGCAATGACATGGGTATACTAATTATCCGGATTTGATATTAAAATAGAAATTTCACGGGCTAAAGCCCTACTACGAGCTTATTTACAACCCCTCAACTATACACAATATTATGGGAAATTTCTGCTAAAATGTACTTTTAAAACTAAAAATAATATGAAACAAGAGAATATGCTTGGTTTATCACCAGTATTTAAGTCTGAAAATTCTTATCCTAGAGGTGATATTGTTTTTGTTCATGGTTTGGCTGGCCACCCGTGGAGTACATGGCATCCTGAAAGTAAAAGAGATAATCAAGATTTGAACTTTTGGCCGTTTTGGCTGGGGGAAGAATTAGAAGCAAATGGAATAGATGTTAATGTCTGGACTTTTGGATATGATGCGCCTCGCTTTGGATATGTTGGTCAGGGAATGCCTCGTTTTGACCTCGCAAGTAATTTACTGGAATATCTTGAGGTTAATGATATAGGCGATCGCCCCTTGATATTTGTGACTCACAGTATGGGTGGTCTGGTTGTTAAAGATGTAATTCGGACAGCTCAAAATTTTGAGGATAAAAAAGCCATTATCGAGCAGACTCAAGGGATTGTATTTTTGTCTACTCCCCATCAAGGCTCACACTTGGCTAATTTAATTAATAATATTAAAGCTTTGACGCAAGCTACGGTGAATGTTGAGGAATTAAAAGCGCATTCGCCTCAGTTACGTCAACTTAACGAGTGGTATCGACAAAATGTTGATAATTTGGGAATTAAAACTCAGGTATTATTTGAAACTCAGCCCATGAGTGGGGTTTTGGTTGTGGATGAGGATAGCGCTAACCCAGGAATTAAGGATGTTAAACCTGTGGCTATTCCAGCAGACCACAATTCTATTGCTAAACCTCAAAAAAATGATTTAGTTTATCTTTCTGTAAAAAAGTTTGTACAAAAATCTTTACCACCTCCATTGATACAACCACAATTAGAATTAAAGTATTCCAAGCACCACCACTCCCAAGATATTATGTAGACCGCCCGGAATACAGCGACAATTTAAAGACTAACCTACTGACAAATTCATCGGATACGCGAGCTATTGTGGTGACTGCTATCCACGGTTTGGGTGCTGTGGGTAAGTCTACTCTGGCAACGGCTTTAGCTTATGATGAGGAGGTACAATCTCGTTTTGCTGATGGTATTCTCTGGGTAACGTTGGGTCAAGAGCCTAATATTCTGCCGATGCTTGGTGGGTGGGTGCAGTCATTAGGTGACTATAATTTCAAACCTACAAGTGTGGAGGCCACTGCTAATCATTTGCGGACGTTGCTTTATGATAAGGCTGTGCTATTGGTGGTAGATGATGCTTGGAGTCCAGACC
>JBARXI010000881.1:0-4956 GCA_049647275.1 Microcoleaceae cyanobacterium | reverse complement strand
AGTTCATACTAGTAGACTGACACAGCTAAAATGGTGCCCGGCGACGGATTGTTAAATACCTTTGACAGCTTATATTTTAGCCGTCTAACAAACCCTACAAGTTTTGCACAAAATTAGCTGAACCGCGGCACTAGTTTAGACTCGATGGAGTTACATACCTCTTACATACACCCTTTTCCCTCGTTAATTGATTTATTTTAACAGTGTAATATTTGTCTGGTTTAATATTTTTTCTTATTCAATACTATTACTTTCTTAGACTAGCTTTTTCAGGATTTTACCAAATTTAATAAAAATTAAATATCAAGATTAAAATAGTAATAACAATTTCCTCAAATAAATTGCCAAAATCAAAATATAGTGGTATACAAATGGGTGATAGAGGAAAATTAAACACCATATTTTAGACCAAAATAGCAATGTAGATGTAAAGATTATGATTGACTATTTGTAGTAGAATTGGTAAGTAGGAGGATGAAAATGACAGTGAAAGAAGTATTAGAAGAACACAAAAAGAAAAAAATATTAATAGTAGATGATGAAGATAGCTTAAGGGTACTACTCAAACGTCATCTGGAGTTACAAGGATATGAGGTAAAAGACGCAATTTCTGGCGTAGATGCACTATCTATATTGGAGCAAGAAGAACCAGATTTAATTGTTTCTGATGTGATGATGCCGGAAATGGATGGTCTGGAATTTTGTCAGCATCTCCGTGGGAGTAATTCAGGTCAGTTAGTACCGTTTATATTTCTGTCAAGCAAGGGGGAGTTAGAAGACAGAATTGTGGGTTTATCTATGGGAGCAGATGATTATCTTAATAAACCTTTTGAAATGCGAGAGTTAGTGGCAAAAATTGAGGCTCAATTAGAACGTTCTCGTCGCATTCATTCGGAAATCAGAAAAATGACACAGCAGTATGCTGCCAAGAAAACTGCTCAAGAAAAACCAGATCCACTCCCTCTAACACCAGCAGAAGAAAGGGTTTTTTGGGAAGTTGCTCAAGGTCTAACTAATAAGCAGATTAGCAATCGCCTATTTATTAGTCCTCGCACTGTCCAAACTCATTTAAGTAAAATTTTGAGAAAGCTAAGTCTAGAAAACCGCTCTCAATTGGTTCGTTTTGCCTTTGAAAATGGATATCAACAACCCACTCAACCCGATATGAAAAATGTAGATGGAGGGGAAAAATAAGTCATAAAGGTGAATACTAAAAAATGAACTTTCAAAAGTTGATTCCAGGTCTCTACAGTTTGACAGAACTAGAAAAATTAGTTAATTCTCAACCAACAAATTGGCGACCTTTAGTGTTTACTAATGGGTGCTTCGATTTAATCCATGCAGGACATATTCGTTATTTGTGGGCAGCTAAATCTTTAGGAAAAGCCCTCATAGTAGGGTTAAATAGCGATCGCTCGGTGCAAAGCATTAAGCCCCAACAACCAGGGAGACCAGTTAGGCCAATTGTACCACAAAGAGAACGGGCAGAGGTTTTGGCAGCTCTCAAACCAGTAGATGCAGTCGTAATTTTTAGTGAAACTACTGCAGTTCATCCCATAGAAAAGCTTAAACCAGATATCTATGTCAAGGGTGGGGACTATCAAATCGAAACATTACCAGAAGCTCCTATAGTTCAAGGCTATGATGGTCAAATTTCCTTCATTCAAATAGAAGTTCCCACTTCTACCAGTGCAATTATCAATCGCATTTTAGACAGTAAATAGTTGTAAGTTATCTATTAAGTACAATAACAATATAAAAACAATAAGTTTATGACAGAATCCAAGATTAGTTCTACAGAAAACTCTTCATATAATTTAGGTGAATTGCGCTCCCAACTAGAATCTGGTTCTGAAAAAAAACAGTTACAGATAATTCCTACTTTAGCAGAAATAGGAGATATTGGTTTAGAAGTGCTCATGGAATTTTTGCAAAATCAACAATCAGATTCACCAACGATTATTTCAGGAAAAACTTATCAAGTTTTACGCCAAGCAAATTCATTGAAAGTTGAGGACTTTATCAAAACAAATTTTCCTCTAGGAATAGTACCAATACAATCAGAATCGAATATTGATTACAGCCATTTACAAATAAAATTAGCTCACCAGGATTTTCTAGAAGCGGATAAGTTAACGATGCAAAAATTGTGTGAATTAGCTGGAGCAGCAGCTATGCAAAGAAAGTGGCTTTATTTCTCAGAAGTAGATACTATTCCCATTGCAGATTTACACACTATAAATACTATGTGGTTAGTTTATTCAGAAGGTAAATTTGGTTATTCTGTACAGCGAGAAATGTGGTTAGGAGTAGGCAAAAACTGGGATAAGTTACTACCAAAAATAGGCTGGAAAAATGGCAAAACTTGGACTAGATATCCAAAGGAATTTACTTGGGATTTGACTGCACCAAGAGGTCATCTACCACTATCTAATTTACTGCGAGGGGTGCGAATGTTTGCTTCTATATTATCTCATCCTGCTTGGTCTAATTAAATAATGTATGGTTATATGGAAATAAAAATGGCGATCGCTATGAAAAAAAATGGGAGCGATCGCCTATGATACAAATAAGTTAAGCAGGAAAAAAAAAGGTATATAATTATTCTATTTCAGTTGTAATATTTTGGTGGTGATTAGGAGTCAGATAGATAATTTGTATTGTTTTTCTAAATCAAATTTACCAATTATTTTATTAGTCTTAAAATAAAGTTGAAGGGCATAGTAGATACCACATTTTGTGCGCTGATGAAACTCTGAATAGATAAGCTCTAAAACAGTTTTTATTTTAAGTCATTGTCAGATTTGATGAAAATTTGTTGATACCCATAAATTAGAAATTCAGAACTTCTCCCCAAACTCTGACAGATTCTTCATTTATTATATATATGACTCCAGCATTTCGTTTCTTTACCCTACCGCCTCCGCGACTAAGCAGCCATTCTTGTGCCTCTTCTAGATTCCAAAAATATTTAGCTCTGTGGTTAGGATGTTGATGATTGTCTTGAGCGAAGTAAGGTTTTCTTTTAGTCATATTCCTTTATTTCCTAAATGCACTATATATATATTATAAAAATTATCAAAACTTTGAAACTGTTATCCTTGTTTCCTGTTTCCTAATTCCTAGAGATGTTTTTCACCACCGTGCCTAATACCGATCATAGATGTGGTTACGCAGTTATCCTTATTTTTTGACACACTGAAATTATAAAGCCAGGTTTCATCCCCCAGCAATAAGCGCGATAATGGTGGGAGGGTGGTATCTGGGTCAACTAAATTTTAAAGTCAAAAACTAGGATGAGCTACTGTCTCAATTCTGAATGCCGAAAGCCTTATAATCCCTCAGAAAATAGATTTTGCCAAAGCTGTGGGGCCAAACTGCTGTTGGGCGATCGCTACCGTGCCATTAAACCTATTGGTCAAGGTGGCTTTGGTAAAACTTTCCTGGCCGTGGATAAGCATAAACCTTCCCAACCCCGGTGCGTAATTAAACAGTTTTTTCCGAAAATTAACAGTGCCAATACTGGAAAAGCTGCCGAGTTGTTTGGTCGGGAAGCCATAAGACTTGATGAGTTAGGTCAACATCCGCAAATCCCAGAATTAATGGCTCATTTTGAACAGGATGAGCAACAATATTTAATCCAAGAATTTGTTGATGGGCAAAATCTAGAGCAAGAATTACTTGCTAATGGGGCTTTTAGTGAAAATCAGATTCAAGAGTTACTTTGGGATTTGTTGCCTGTGTTGGAATTTGTCCACGAGCGACAGGTGATTCATCGAGATATTAAACCAGAAAACATTATTCGGCGCAACTCGATTACTCTCCCTGATGGCAAAGGTGAAATTCAAGGCCAGTTGGTCTTGGTGGATTTTGGGGCCAGCAAAGTAATTACGGAATCGTCTCTGGGCCAAACTGGCACGATGATTGGCAGTGCGGGATATGTGGCCCCGGAACAATTGGCGGGAAAGGCGGTGCCAGCTAGTGACCTTTATAATTTGGGGGTTACTTGTATATATTTGTTGACTCAGGTAGCGCCTTTTGAGTTGTTTGATGTTGTTGAGGGTAGGTGGGTTTGGCGACAATATTTGCAGTCTGATATTAGTGAGGAATTAGGGATAATTATTGATAAACTTTTGGCTCCGAATATTAATCAAAGGTATCAGTCTGTAATAGAGGTGTTAACAGAATTAGAATCTGTCAAATATCAGAAAAGTTTTGCTTCTTCTGCTTCTCAAACAGCAAGTAATAATCCTTCTTTATTAACAAAAATGCTTGGGGGTATTCCGCAGGTTATTAAAGGTCGAATTATGCAGGAGTTTGGGAAAACTGAAGCAGCGATCGCTTCTTATGACCGTGCTATTGCTATTCGACCAAATAATTATGATGCTTGGTATAAAAAGGCTGAGATTTGTTATAGGTTAAAACGTTATGAAGAAGCGATTTTTTGTTATGAAAAGACAGTAAAGTTACAGCCGAATCATTGGCAAGGGTGGCGGAGTTTAGGGGTTTTGTTGTATCAGTTTAAAAGATATGAAAGGGCGGTGGAAAGTTATTTTAAGTCTTTGGATATTCAGTCGGAGCAACCGATGGTTTGGTTATGGTTAAGTTTGGCAATTAAGAAGTCTGGAGACGAGCAGAAAGCACAAATGTGTTTGGAAAAGGCGAGGCAAAGTTTACCGAATAGTCCGGTAGAAACTGCAGAAATTTTATGGCAAGCTTGGGAAAAATTAATTCAGTAAGAATCAATAAGAGGGAAGGCACGAAATAAAAAATAGCAACTAAAAACATTCCCTTGAAAAAATATTGACTAATGTGGTTCGTAACCAGCTTTCGGATTACAAATAACAGTAATACTGACTTTTATTTTAATTTTTACAACACACTAATTCCTCAACTTATCGCCCCAAATTTGCAAATAATCAAGGAGTATTATACCAGCAATTTTTTGAAAAGGAT
>JBARXI010000880.1:0-5997 GCA_049647275.1 Microcoleaceae cyanobacterium | reverse complement strand
CAGGGAATAAAATCAGAGTCAGTCAGAATAAAAGTAGTTATTTTGTCGAGCAGGTAAATATTCATTTATTCATACTTATACCGAGTCTGCTTGAGCAAAAAGAACTATGATTTTTTCTAGTTCCCTTTCTTCTATATCAGATTTTTGTTAATCAAAATTTCCTCTGCTCCCTTCACCTGCTACTCTTTATCTATTAAAATAGGAGGCATATTGTTTCAGATATCTAATGAATTTACATAAATTTTTTACCACAGCCACTCCAATCAGATTTTGGTTTTACCTAAGTCTAGGTTTCGCAGTAATTTGTGGAATTTTAGGAATTATTCCCGCTTTTAGTAGTGAATATGTGGTGCAAGACGATGCTCGCTCTCATGTTTTTTGGATGGCAAGATTTCTCAATCCCCAACTTTTTCCCCAAGATATTATTGCTGACTATTTTCAATCTGTTGCTCCTGCCGGATATACCTATTTTTATCAACTATTTTCTGTCATAGGTATTCAACCTTTACTGTTAAATAAGTTGCTGCCAATAATATTAGGATTAATTACAACTGCCTATTGTTTTGGAGTAGTAATGGAAATATTGCCTGTGCCACTCGCCGGATTTCTTAGTACATTATTTTTGAATCAAAATCTCTGGCTGAAAGATGATTTAATTTCTGCTACTCCCAGAGCATTTTTCTATCCTTTATTTTTGGCATTTTTGTATTATTTTCTCAGACTTTCTTGGTTAGGGGTCGGATTGGCGATCGCTCTAATCGGATTATTTTATCCTCAAGGAGTTTTGCTCTGTGTTGCTGTCTTAGTTTTAGATTTTCTCCGCTTCCGAAACCGCCAAAAATTTATCATTTTAGCTATTGGCTGCTGCACGGCTTTTTTTGTGCTTTTACCCTATGCTTTGAATGCTTCCGAATATAGTCCGATTATTACATTAGCTGAAGCTCAAAAATTACCAGAATTCTGGCCAGGGGGAAGAGCTTCCTTCTTTTCAGATAATAGTTTTGATTTTTGGTTAACGGGCGATCGCTCTGGGATTATTCCCCCAGAATGGTTATCTAAATTTTTCCTACCTCCTCAAGTTTGGGCAGGATTATTATTACTCATTTTCTTAAGCTCAAATTATTTTCCCCAGGCTAAAAAAGTCACTCATAAAATCATCCTTCTACCAGAATTAGCCTTAGCATCAACCGGGATATTTTTAGCTGCTCATTTTTTCTTATTTCGGCTACATCATCCTAGTCGTTACAGTCAACATAGTTTAAGAATTATCATGGCTATAGCTGGTGGAATAGCATTCACTTTAATGATTGATTTTGTCAGACAAAAATTTCATCTACTCAACCATCCCTCCAAAATCAAATCAGTCGGAAAAATCCAAACCATATCTATATATATAGTATTAACTCTCCTCCTTTTATATCCAGCTTTAACCAACAACTTTCCTGTCACTAATTATGTGGTGGGAAAAGTACCTCAACTTTATGAATATTTAGCCAAACAACCGCCAGATATTCGGATTGCTTCCTTAGCATTAGAAGCTAATAATATTCCAACTTTTGCCAAACGTTCAATATTAGTTGGTTCAGAATATGCTTTACCTTATCATCAAGGATATTATGCTGAAATAAAACGGCGAGCCAGTGATTTAATCCAAGCACAATATAGTCCTAACTTTGAACTAGTGAAGAATTTTATCCGAAAATATGAGATTGATTTTTGGTTGTTAGATTCTCAAGCATTAACTTTAGAATATGTGAGTAAAAATCATCGCATTGCACAATTAAATGCTATTGCTGCTGCTGAGGTTAAAATCAAGATGAGAAATGGTAATATTCCTGTCTTGTTAAGTCTGCTAAAAAGTTGTCAAGTTTTAGATATTAACGACTTGGTTTTGCTGGATGCAAAATGTATATCAAGTTGGCAGCAGGAAACAAGAAAGTTGCACAGTTTATAGAATAGGGGAAAGTTAAATCAAATTTAAAAAAGGTAGTTACACGATCAATATGTGAATCCAAACTAGCACAACAACACCGTGTAGCAATATTTTATGAAATAGGGATTAAATCAAACATTTACTGCTAATATAGAAATTCTATTTAAGTCGTGAATTTTTCGCGTAGGTAGAATCTGCAAATAAATAAACCGAAATTTATCACAACCGATTTAGGAGTGCTATATCAACTTTTTTCCATATCTGTTAAAATCAGGTTGCTCAAAAAGTGAATAAAATCACTTATGAAAATAAAGTTGTTAGAAAAACGCAGAGTATAAATGCAGCCGTGGCTGATGATTTTATAAATATTTCCTGCCAAGAAAATATTCTAATTCTATTTCATCTTGTCAATGGAAATAAAGGAAAATTATCTTATTTTCTAATAACTATAGTAATCCTAAATAAGTTGTAAAATTTTTCTAATCTTAACCCTTAATATATATAAGTTTTAAGCCTCAGCTCTGTTACAACCTAAATAGGATTGCGATAAATCACAAATCTGCTCAAGTTAAATCAAATCAGTAAATCCTATTCCCTATAAAATTTTGGTGGTTGTCTTCTCGGAGACTGACATAAGAGGGATAAAATCTACTACCTAACACCTAAAACCTAACACCTATCACTTAATATGTTGATTTCAAATATACATAAATTCCTCACTTCTCCAATAGATAAAAAATCTCGCCCACGGATAATATTTTGGTTTAGTCTCAGCATGACTTTCGGCATAATTTATGCTTTTATGGCACTCAAAAAAGCTTTTGCTAGTAGTCTCAGCGTGCAAGATGATGCCAGACAACATATTTTTTGGATGCAGCGTTTTTTTAATCCAGATTTATTCCCCAATGATGTAATTGCTGATTATTTTCAGTCAGTAGCTCCGGCGGGATATACCATACTTTATAAAACTGCCGCTAGCTTAGGTATAAACCCATTTATCTTCGCTAAAATTATCCCATTTATATTAGGTTTAATTTGCACTTACTATATTTTTAGAATCTGTTTGGAGATATTGCCAGTGCCAATGGCAGGTTTTATTGCTGCTTTAGTAATGAATCAGGCTATTTGGATGAAAGATGATGTTGCTTCAGCTACACCCAGAGCATTTGTTTATCCATTTTTTATGGCATTTTTGTATTATTTACTCAGGGGTTCATTGGTAAGAATGGGGATAGCGATCGCTCTGGTGGGATTATTTTATCCTCAGTATGTTTTTGTTGCTTCTGGGATGCTGATTTTGAGATTAATTATCTGGAAAAATGGGAGGTTTCAACTATCGTCTGAAAAAGGAATTTTTTTATTTTGTGGAGTAGGTTTAGGAACGGCATTTTTTGTTTTATTACCTTATGCTTTAACTTCCTCAGAATTCGGACCTGCTATTACTCGTGCAGAAGCAATGAAATTACGAGAATTTTATCCCCACGGACGTAGTACATTTTTTCATGTTCATCCAAAAGATTTTTGGTTAACTGGTAAACGTAGTGGGATGTTTCCTAAATCTTTATTTACTCCTGCTACTCAATGTGCCGGATTGTTGTTGCCGTTTTTATTAACTTTTCGTTCTACTTTTCCTTTAATTAAAAAATTCACTAGTGGTGTATGGTTATTGGTGCATTTATTAATATCATCTGTGACAATGTTTTTTATTGCTCATGCCGTACTTTTTCGACTGCATCTTCCGAGTAGATATACGGGGTTAAGTTTTCGGATAATTATTGCTTTAGCAACGGCGATTGCTCTGACTTTAATTATAGATAGTTTGTTTAATTGGGTAGAGTTTAAAGGCAGAAAAAAAATAACTGCTAAACCAATATCTGTAAGAGGAAAATTTATCAAAGTTGGTTTGACCATACTATTCACTTCTTTAATTATGGCATCTCTTGTGCTTTATCCTGCCTTTGTAAATGGTTTCCCCTTGGTTAAATATAAAACAGGAAAAGCGACAGATTTATATGATTTTTTTAAACAACAACCTCAAAATATTCTGACCGCTTCTTTATCAGAAGAAGCAAATTTATTACCTACATTTGCTCAACGCTCTATTTTATTGGGTAGAGAATATGCCATTCCTTATCAGGTTGGTTATTACAGTCAATTTCGTCAACGTACTTTAGATTTAATTTCAGCTCAATACAGTTCAAGTTTAGTAGATGTGAAGCAGTTTATTCAAAAGTATGAGGTAGACTTTTGGATGGTGCATCGTGGTGCTTTTACTCCGGAATATGTTGAGGAGAATAGTTGGTTGATGCAATATGAACCTGCACAGACAGCAGTGACTTTTTTGAGGTTAGGATATATCCCTGCTTTAGCAACTACTGTACCTACTTGTACTGTTTTTCAGAATGATAGTTTATTGGTTTTAGATGCTAATTGTATTTTGAAAAAGTAAGAGACTGTGAATAAAAAAAAGTCTATTGGCTAAAGAGGTATTACGTAATTTTAATTAAACACATATCCGACAAGATATTTTGGGTTCTAAACATCAATAAATATTACAATTATTGGAAAAATTTCATAAATTTAGATAGGATGGCTGTGTAAAAATCAAAAATAGTAATATGCTCAAAAAAAATGTAGGATATTTTCTCTATCCATATTTAATCCGTTCTGATGTTGTTGGGTTAATTAAAAAATTTGAATTAGGTTCTTATGAGAAACGTCTGAAAGTTGGGGCAGTGGAGAGACCCCACTATGGTTATTGCGTTTATCAGGCTGCAGCTCTTGCTAAAAACTTGGGCTATGAACGAATAAGTGTTTTAGAATTTGGAGTAGCTGGTGGAAACGGACTTATTAATCTTGAATATCACGCCTCAGAAGTATCAAAAATATTTTCAATAGATATTGAAATTTATGGCTTTGATACTGGAGAAGGATTGCCAGAACCTTTAGATTATAGAGACCTGCCTTATCATTGGAAGGCTGGTTTTTTCAAAATGGATATTCCTAAACTTCAAACTTAAGTTGAAAACAGCAAAATTAGTTTTAGGTAATGTTAAGGATACTGTACAGAGTTTTTTTAGTGAGTATAATCCAGCCCCCATTGCGGCAGTTATGTGTGATTTAGACTTTTATTCATCTACTCTTGATTCACTTAACATCTTTGAAGCCGATGAAACATTTTATTTACCTCGTGTATATTGTTACTTTGATGACACACTTGGTGGGCCAATAGAATCTTATAATGATTATATAGGGCAACGATTAGCAATTAACGAGTTTAATCAATCTCATCAAACTAAAAAGTTGGGTGTTCCCTATTATTTATTAACTCAAAAGCTAGTGGAAAGGTGGTATCATCAAATTTTTATATACCATGATTTTGAACACTCCAAATATAATGAATTTGTAAGTAAAGAAGGTCAAAAACTTGCCCTTAGAGAATAATTAAAATAGTCAATTGATTCATTGCAAAATCTAGAAAATAAATCAATTGTCACGCTCACTTTTTAAAAAATAGCCATTCATCCCACACTGAAATCATTTTGGATGTGGCTTTTTTTGCTGTCGAGCTAAAAAAAATTATACATACCTGTCAAAAATACTATTATGTCAATACCAAATTTAATTCAAGCAAAACATCAATGGGAAAACCAAGGATTTTGTATTTTCCCAAACTTTATAGATACCGTTAAACTAGAAAAATTACATCTTATCTGTGATGATATTTTCAACCAATGGCTATCAGCATCCCCCAATATTAAAGAAGCTGCCAATACAACTAATATGGCATATTTAACTGAGCCTATTTATTTTGAGCAACATCCCGACAGGTTAATAGAATTATTATAATTTATTGCCGATAGAACAATTATCGAAATCCTAGAATTGATCTCAGGTAAAAAAATCCTCTTCCACAAGACCCAATATTTATTTAATTCTGCCGATAAATATTGGAAAGGTATTTGCCATCGCGACACACAATTTTCTGCACCAGAATCTGAACTGGAAAAACAGAGAATCAAATATAATACTGGCGTACATTTGGGAATAACTTTTCTGCCAGA
>JBARXI010000879.1:0-4514 GCA_049647275.1 Microcoleaceae cyanobacterium | reverse complement strand
AATGGTTTTGATACTTTGTGGGTGGTGGCGCAAATTATTTTGTTTGTTTTGCTCGGTGCTAGTATCCCACTGCAAGTCTTGGAAAATGTTTTATTAGTAGGTTTGTTAATTTTGGCTGTCGGCACCTTGGTGGGGCGGATGCTTGGTTGGTATCTTTCCACTTTAGGTAGTAACTGGAATTGGCGAGAGCGTCTATTTTTACTACCCGGAAATTCGGCTAAAGCAACCGTACAAGCTGCCATTGGAGCTATTCCTCTGGCAGCAGGTATTGAGGGAGGAGAAACAATTTTAGCGATCGCTGCCCTATCCATATTAGTCACAGCACCTTTAGGAGCTTGGGCAATACCTACTTTGGCCCCCAAACTCTTACAAAAAGGAGAGGTCGATCCGACAAAAGTAGCGATCGCTCGTCGTATTGTTTTGTTAGCTGCGGTTGATACCTCGCCCCTAGCTACTGAGGTGCTGTTAAAAGTTGCCGAGTTAGCAAGACGTTGTGATGGGGAAGTAGTGGTTTTGCACGTTATTCAGTCTGAGGATGCAGAAAGTATTGAGCAACTGCGACGACAAACAGGAAAACTTTTGGCAGATATTCGGTATCGGTTTGTGACTGTTACGGGTGTGGTATCAGAGGAAATAGTTTCAGTTGCACAACAGTATGGAGTGGCAGAAATTGTCATGGGAAAACGGGGGCATCGTTTTTTTGATAATGTATTAGTTGGGTCCGTTTCTCAAGCTGTTTTAGAAAGGAGTTTAATTCCTGTGGTGGTAGTTGAAAAAATATAATTATATCATGTCCGGTTAATAGCGTGATAAAAAACTTCCTTCTTCCTTCTTCATTCTTTCTTCCTGACTCCTTCCTGTACGTCGCCAATCCGACGGCTCCCCTACCTGACTCCTCTGTGCTTATTTATAAATGTCAGACTATTCGTAAAAAGGTAGCTGATTCCGATGTTAGCAGCAGTCCGCAGGAAATTTAAAGATGCTGTTCTTAAATAACGGTTAATTGTATCATGGCTAATGTTTTATAGGTGATTTGCTAAGTTTGTAATAGTATAATTTGTGTGATAATTGAGTAAATATTGACAGTAATAAATATAGTGAAAATCCATATATTTTGCAATTAAACAATCATAATATTATCATCTAATAATTAGATATTTTTAGTTGATTGATTTAAAAATTCGTAACAGATTTTTTTGAATTTTATGCTCTTATTGCTAGTAGATAACAACAGGTGTTCAAGGTAATATCTGTCCAGAAAAACAACTAACTAGAGCATCACCAACGAAACTAAGAAGGTACGCTATATTTAGCGTATCTGCGTAAGTCCTGATTTAGTATAATAGATGACAAAATTTATGACAAACACTACCAGAGAACGTCAGGAAAAATTAGCTACATGGTTGCGGCACTTGATTGAAACTATTCGCCTCCATGGTGGAGAAACTTGGGAAGCATTGGTGCAGATTGTATCCGGAAAAACTGCGGCCATCGCTCTTGATGGTACTACATTGCAAGTAAGTGCCGAGGGGGGCGATAACCTGCAACTTCACTTTGAATATACAGTTCCACCAGACTCAATAAATTTTATTAGTAATGGCAATACCCTTAGAGATATTGTGGCTGGTAGATTAACTGTGGATGGGGCGATCGCCAATGGCAGAATTTATGCCCGTGACAATTTGGATGAGTTGTTGGGTATCTATGAGGTGCTAATGCGGATTTTAGCCGACAGTGCCACTAATCCTGAGTTGCAGGAACAGTGGATGGAGTTCGACCAATCTTGGCCAGGCTCTGCTACTGGGGGCTTGCCATCGCTCCTCGAAGGGCAGAAACCTTTATACGGTTATTTCATTGATAGCGTGCCAGAAGATGTTCTGGAGATCGAGGTCGAACCATATCTGGTAGACGAATAAAAAATCGTTTAAGCAGGTTTGTTTGAAAAACTGAGTTGGGCGAATTGCAAGGCGAGAGCTATTATATCAAATCCGTTTAATTCGGTATAAAAGAATGTCCGCTTGATTAGCATTGCCAAATCTTGTTCGATCTACTGACTACTAACTCCCAACTAACTATACCGATGCTACCGGATTAGAGCTGGACTTACGCAATGACACTATAGAACCCATTTTATATCTATATAATTACCATAGTTAAGTCTTTTCGCGCATCAATTTTGAGGAAAAATCTGCGTATTTTGTGGAAATTTTCAGCTCGATCCTCTTCCCTCTTATCTCCTGACCCCTGTCTCCAGACTCCGTAACCCCCCTACTAAAATTGACAATAGTCATTTGAGTTATCAGTTAGCCTCCTGCGGAGGAATTGCCTTAACAGTTAGCCTCCTAGGTCGGAGCTACGCTAACAGTTAGCCTCTTGCAGAGGAACTGCGGGCTTCAGTCAAACCCATCGATAAATCGAGGGGCTTGAAATGAGTCAAAAATTTTTGACTCTCCACAGATAAATCCAGGAGCTTGTATCCAGTCTATTTTTTCGGTCAACATAATTAAAATTGATATTTTTCAGAAGTTAAATCATCATATAATTGTCCAAAGAATCAGAGATTTTTGTGACATAACTTGTGAGAAATTATGTCAATATTTATGTAATATTAAGACCAACATGAAAACTGCTATTTGTGCACAAAAACCATAAGCTTAAATTGGTAGTAATGAACATAGATAAACGCTATATATATCGTAGTTGCGTAAGTAATGACTTTGTTCTTTCTTGCGGTGTACCTCCGATTTCAGCTCTAATTATCCAATCTAATAATCTAGATTTGCAAAGTATCTACTCAGTTGTCACCGTAACTCTACCATGGAAGAAGTAAATTAGTAGGCTGGGAATTTAGAATGGTTTCAACCCATTAAAACCATTTGAAAGGTAAAATTGTAAGATTTCCAATTGACTGCACCTGAATAAAATTAATTCGATATGACCCAAAACACAAAACTAAATTCCCAAACAAACCAGGCGAGTAGACAACTCAAAACAACCCAAAGCAAACACATCGTACTAACCACCTTCGGCTCCTTGGGTGACTTATATCCTTATATAGCGATCGCTCAAGGTTTACAAAGCCGAGGCCATCGCCCCTCGATCGCGACTAGCGAGAGATACCGTCAACAAGTCGAAGCTCTAGACATCGAATTTTATCCAGTCAGACCCGATAGCTTACCAGACTTTGAAGGAGATTGGGAATTTCTCAGTATGATGATGAGCCATGGGCGATCGCTTGAATACATCGTCTGCCATCTACTAATGCCCCATTTACGCGCCAGCTACGCCGATTTAATGGCAGCCACTGCCGGAGCAGATTTGCTGGTAACTCATCCCCTCACTTTGACCAGTTCTCTAGTAGCAGAAAAAATCGGCATCCCTTGGGTATCGTGTATCCTCTCCCCCTATTCCTTCTTATCCGCCTACGATCTTCAGAGTTATCTTAGGAGTGGAAATATCCCTCTCTCCTCTTACGAAAAATCTCAGATAGCAGCCATGCAGGATGGTATAGCGCGACACTTTCAGTGGCAAGCACGTTTTTGGACAGCTCCTTGGCGACAACTGCGGGAGGAATTAGGTTTGGTACAAGGTTGCGACCCGGTGTTTGGTGGTCTGCAATCGCCATATTTGGTTTTGGCGCTGTTTTCTCAAATGTTAGCAGCACCGCAACCAGACTGGCCACCGCAAACTCTGGTGACTGGTTTTCCTTTTTACCGCACCCAAAATTCGGAGACTTTATCTGCGGAGTTGATGCGGTTTTTAGATAGCGGGGAGCCACCCATCACTTTTACCTTGGGTTCGTCGGCGGTGTTAGTTCAGGGTAACTTTTATATGGAGGCTGCCACTGCCTTGAGGGAGTTGGGCTATAGGGCTGTTTTGCTGATGGGGAAGGAGGCGAGGCAGGTTTCACCGGGGCTGCTGCCAGAAGGAACGATCGCAGTGGAATATGCCCCACATTCGGAACTTTTTCCTCGGTCGGCAGCCATCGTCCATCACGGTGGAATTGGTACTACTGGAGAGGCGATGTTAGCAGGTCGTCCAATGTTGGTGGTACCAGATCAATTCGATCGCCCGGATAATGCGGCGCGGGTGGTGCGTTTGGGTGTGGGGCGGCAGGTGAGTCGCGATCGCTATTCAGCTGCAGTATTGGCGGAGGAGTTGAAGCAGTTGTTGCTCGACCCTGTTTACGAGGAGCGGGCCACTAGTGTCAGTCGGTTACTGCGAGGCGAAGATGGTGTCGGGGTTGCTGCGGATGCGATTGAAGCTTTAATATTGTAGTAGCGAGTCATATCATGTCTGGTTAATAGCGTGATAAAAAACTTCCTTCTTCCTTCTTCCTTCTTCCTTCTTCCTTCTTCCTTCCTGACTTCTCCCTCGTTATTTATAACTATTCAACCGGACATAATTATAATATCAAGTAACATTAATTAACACTAGGGACGTTGCATGCAACGTCCCTACGAGGTTGGGGAAAGATTGTTTATTACAGTTGTTTAATGAGACATGATATAACG
>JBARXI010000878.1:0-11583 GCA_049647275.1 Microcoleaceae cyanobacterium | reverse complement strand
CTAGGGACGTTGCATGCAACGTCCCTACGAGGTTGGGGAAAGATTGTTTATTACAGTTGTTTAATGAGACATGATATAACGAGGAAAATTAACTGCTTTGAGACACCCTCGCTATAATAAGAAAAATGCTATGAAGAACGAGCTCTGGACTGGGGCAAATCAGGTTAGAATTTATTAGCCATACAACGATATAAATACTGAGAAGTACCTGGCAAAAATGAATTACCATTATTTATTCCCTGTAATTTTTACAGTATAGGTTTTTTAGCTTTAGAGTATGTGTAATTAATTTTGCATGACTACTTAATTCAAATAGTATATAGTCTTCTGTATATCAAGCCAACATTTGATTATTGACTTCTTATCGACCAATTCCTTTAACCTAAATCATTTTATTGACTATTCTATATATTAGTAATAGTATAAATATAACGTCTGTATTCTATTTTTCAGGTGCTAGACTAATACGTCTAAGTCACTTTTTTCCTTTTCCCGGCTATTTTTAAAACTCCTGACTGGACAATCAAAAGAAAAATAAGAACTATGCTAAACTTCCCTGGATATTCAGATATACAAACCATATACCAAGGCAACAAAACTATAATATATCAGGCATTACGCCAGTCAGATAACACCCTAGTTGTCCTCAAAACTCAAATTTCTGAATACCCCGCCCCAGAAGAAATTGCCCGCATTAGACATGAATACAATATCCTCAAAAACCTCAACATTCAAGGAATAGTAAAATCCATAGACTCGATCGACCACCAATATCGCCTTATCCTCATCCTCGAATACTTCAACTCTCAATCTCTAGACCAACATATCACAGACTCACTTATCACCATCCCCCAATTTCTCCATATAGCAATCCAACTTAGTCAAACCCTAGACCAACTACACCAACAACAAATTATCCACAAAGACATCAAACCCCAAAACATCCTGTTCAACCCCAGCACAGAAGAAACAAAAATCATCGACTTCAGCATCGCCACCCGTCTAGAAACAGAAACTCAAACCATCATCAACCCAAATTATATAGAAGGCACTCTAGCCTATATGTCCCCCGAACAAACTGGACGGATGAACCGAAGTATAGACTACCGTAGTGACTTCTACTCCTTGGGCATCACCTTCTACCAGATACTCACTAAACAACTTCCCTTCTATAGCAATGACCCAATGGAAGTCATCCACTCCCACATTGCCAAAACCCCTATTCCCCCACACCAAATAAATCCAGAAATCCCCATTGCTATATCCTTAATAGTAATGAAACTGCTCTCAAAAAATGCCGAAGACCGCTATCAAAGCGCCCTTGGATTAAAAGTAGACCTGGAATATTGCTTGAGTAAACTACAAACCATCGGCAGGCTTCAAGCTTTTACTCCAGGCAAAAAGGACAAAAAAAGTCAATTTAGCATCCCCCAAAAGCTCTATGGCAGAGAAACAGAGGTCAGGCTCCTCTTGGAAGCTTTCGATCGTGTCAGCAATGTGGATGACCATAGCATCAGTCAATGCAATAAAGAAATCATGCTAGTTACAGGTTACTCCGGAATCGGTAAAACCAAAGTTGTTAACGAAGTGCATAAACCTATAGTTAAAGCCAGAGGCTATTTCATTGGTGGCAAATTCGATCAATTCAAGCGCGATATTCCCTATGCTGCTATCAGCCAAGCTTTTCAACAACTAATCCGCCAGTTAGTTACAGAAACCACACTAAAAGTTACTGAATGGAAACAGAAACTCTTAACCGCATTAGGAGAAAATAGTCAAATCATCATTGATGTCATCCCAGAGCTAGAATTAATCGTCGGCAAACAAGAAAAAGTAGCCCAATTAGGAGCAACTGAATCACAAAACCGTTTTAATCAAGTATTCGGAGCATTTGTCCGTGTCTTTGCTCAAGCACAACATCCATTAGTTTTATTTCTTGACGACTTGCAGTGGGCAGACCTAGCATCATTAAACCTGATCGAAAAATTAATGACAGACAGCGAAACCCAAAACTTATTATTTATCGGAGCTTATCGAGACAACGAAGTTAACCCAGTACATCCGACCATCCAAACCATAGAAAAAATCCAAAAAACCAGCACAACAGTTAATAAAATTATATTAGAACCCCTAAAAATAAATTACGTCAGACAATTAGTAGCAGAAACATTATCAGAAGAAGCTACTACCACTAATGAGCAGCTCACTCAATTATCAGACCTACTATACAGTAAAACCCTAGGTAATCCGTTTTTCTTAACTCAACTACTCAAAACATTGTATACAGAAAAATTATTAACATTTGATTTTACAGTTGGGTGTTGGCTGTGGGATATTGAACAGATTCAAAGTTTTGGAATAGCAGATTTAGGAGTAGTAGAATTAGTTGCCAGGAATATTGGGAAACTATCAAAAACCACCCAAAAAGTTTTAAAACTAGCAGCTTGTATTGGCAATAAATTTAGTTTAGATGTGTTGGCAGTTGTTAACGAAAAATCTGCGACTGAGACAGCAAAAGATTTATGGAGTGCTTTACAAACTGGTTTAATATTACCATTAACTCAGGATTATAAAATCCCCTTGTTATTTTCAGAAACCGACAATTCCGGAGAATTATTATTTGATGAATCTAGGGTAAGTTATCGTTTTTTGCATGACAGAGTGCAGCAGGCAGCATATTCATTTATCCCCGAACAAAATAGAAAAAAAATTCATCTAAAAATCGGTCAGTTGTTGTGGAAAAGTACGCCTTCTGAGCAAATCGAAGAGAACTTATTTGATGTTGTGAATCAGTTGAATATCGGGCGTGAATTAATCACAGAAACAGGATTAAAAGAAGGGTTACTCAAATTAAATTTATGGGCAGGGAAAAAAGCTAAAGGGGCTACAGCTCATGAGGCCGCGGGTAAATATTTGAATGTGGGGTTGGAGTTGTTACCCACAAATAGTTGGGAGAGTCATTATGAATTGACAAGAGAACTCTATGTAGAAACACTAGAATCTGAGTATCTCAACACTAATTTTGAGCGGGCGCAACAATTGTCAGAATTAATATTGGCCAGAACGCAAAATTTACTTGAACAAGTCAAAGTTTATGAATTACTAATAGAATTTCATACCTCTCAAAACCAAGGTCAACAAGCACTTGATACCTCCAAAGAGGTATTGAAAAAATTTCAGCTTACTTTCCCAAAAAAAATTAGTAAATTAACAATTCTCAAAGAATATTTATACATAAAATTTTCTCTGAGTCGTTACTCGGTCGATGATTTGGCTAATTTGCCAGAAATGAATGATCCCTACAAGCTAGCAGCGATAAAAATAACAATTGCTGCTATTCCTGTTGCTTTTGGTGTCAATCCTAACCTGTTCCCATTACTAATATTTAAAATGGTGGCTCTATGTTTGAAACATGGAAATTCACCTCTATCTGCTTATGTATTTGGAAGCTATAGCATTATTTTATGTTCAGCTATAGGAGATTTTGAGACCGGATACAATTTCGGAATTTTATCTATAGAGTTATTAAATAAATATAATGCAAAAGAATATAAAACCAAAGTTTATATGTTGTTTAATGTGTTTGTTAAAATCTGGAAAAAACATATAAAAGAAACAGAATTGGAATTAGTAGAATCGTTTCAATATGGATGGTTGAATGGGGATATTCAATATGCTTGTGAATGTGCTATGACTTATTGTACCAATATTTTATTTCGAGGTGAAAATTTAGAAGAAATAGCGAAAATTCAAAAAGATTATCTAACTATAATTATCAGCAGTAAAAAAGATTATTATATACATTTTGTTAGTGCATGGAATGATTGTGTAAAATATCTTTTGAGTGATTTAAATGAGCGGGAATCAGGTATTTGTGCCAAGCTTGATGAAGATTATACAGAGAGTTTCATCAAAGCTAATAATCAGGCAGGAATCTTAATAATAAACCTCATAAAAATGATGATTTTTTACATATTTAAAGACACTATACAAGCAATTAAAGTTGCTCAATTTGCAGAAAAATATCAAGATAGTTTGAAAGGTACAATGTATTTTGCTCAATACAACTTCTACTACTCTCTTGCACTGCTCGCTAATTACTCCAACCTCTCCCCAAAAGAACAAAAACAATACCTGAAAAAAGTCAAATCTAACCAAAAACAAATGAAAAACTGGGCACAGCACGCCCCCATGAACTTCCAACACAAATACGATCTAGTAGAAGCTGAAAAAGCCCAAGTTTTAGGTGAAAATGAAACAGCAGCAACCTACTACGAAAAAGCAATTTCGGGAGCTTCAGAAAACGGCTACATCCACGAAGAAGCGATTGCCAACGAACGAGCGGCAGAATTTTATCTGTCTCTTGGCAGAGAAAAAGTAGCCAAAACCTACATGACGGAAGCCTATTACTGCTATATTAGTTGGGGTGCTACTGCCAAAATCAAAGACCTAGAAGAACGCCACTCCAAGCTAATTATTCGCGCCCAAATACCAGAAGCCACCAAATTTGACATCACCAAAACTATATCCTCAATCACAAGCAAAACTAGCCAAAATTTCGACTTCTATACTATTATTAAAGCTTCCCAAGCTATCTCAGAAGAAATCGAACTAAATAGCTTGCTTGATAAATTGATGCAAATCCTCATGGAAAACGCTGGAGCGAACAAAGGAACCTTAGTTTTAAACAACTCTGGCACTTGGGAAATTCCTATGCAATGCCTGAGCGACAATTCTCACTCATGCATTACATCTCTCGACCAAACTAATTTACCCCATACAGTGATCAACACCGTCAAACAGACTCAAAAAACCGTACTCATTAATCAGCTTGAAACAGAAACTACCTTCGCTGGAGATCCATACCTGATCGAACACCAACCGAAAAGTCTATTGTGTACTCCTATCATCAAGCAAGGAAAATTTATTGGTCTCCTTCTCCTTGAAAACAACCTCGCTACAGAAGCCTTCACCCCAGACCGCATAAAAGTCCTCCATCTACTTATGACCCAAGCTGCGATCTCCATCGAAAACGCCAGACTTTACCAGAATCTAGGAGACTACAACTACAATCTGGAAGTCAAAGTCAAACAGAGAACTCAAGCACTTCAGGAGAAAAACCAAGACTTACGGCAAACCCTGCTTCAATTGCAACAAACTCAAACTCAATTAATCCAAACGGAAAAAATGTCTGCTTTGGGACAAATGGTGGGAGGAATTGCCCACGAAATTAATAACCCCATCACATTTATCTCCAGTAATATCACTCATGCTCGCGAATATTTCCATGACTTACTTGAGTTGCTCGACCTTTACAAACAAAACTCTTCCGATTCTAGTTCAGCTATAGAAGAGAAATTGGAAGAGCTTGAGCTTGAGTTTTTGTGTGACGACTTAGAAAAATTGTTTGATTCCATGGAAACAGGGAGCAATCGGATTAGTAAAATTATTCTTGGTTTGCGGAACTTCTCTCGCCTTGATGAATCAGACAAGAAGGAGGTAGACATCCACGAAGGATTAGAGAATACCTTAATGATTTTGCAACATCGGCTCAAAGCTAATCGCTCCCGCCCAGAAATTGCCATAGTCAAAAATTATGGAAAATTACCCCCAGTCAACTGTTGGGCAAGTCAACTAAATCAAGTATTTATGCACATTCTTAGCAATGCGATCGACGTTTTAACAACTTCGAGGATTGAGAGTAGCCCCGAAATTCGCATTACTACTGAGGTGCGAGGCGCAAAAACTGTCATAGTTCGCATTACTGACAATGGGATAGGAATGAGCGACAGCGTTTGCCAACGAGTATTTGAACCTTTCTTCACTACTAAACCCATTGGTCTAGGAACAGGACTGGGGTTATTTATTAGTTACCAAATCGTTACTCAGCAACATGGAGGACAGTTGAAGTGTATTTCTCAACCGGGACAAGGCACGGAATTTATTATAGAAATTCCTATTGAAGGCTGATGTGAGACTTGCCTCATTGGCAATAGCATTTCTCATCAGCGTTGCGGAGTAAAGCAATTTCAATTGTTAGAGATTGCTTTGCTTCCCTAAACGCCTTCTCAAAAGGGAGACTGCTTAAAATCTTCCCCCTATTCACTGTTCTCCGTTCCCTGATTTATAAATATTCAACCAGACATGATATTAGTTGAAGTGAGAAATATATAAATCTTACAGCAGATTCGCTCGTATATGAAGTACAGATATTAACGATTAAATGTTTGTAGTGCGGGCATATTGCCCTCTATGGGTGTACCTCACGCCTGATGAAATCTGCTGTATCTTAAAGATACACAAAAACATTTAACAGTCGCTCTTGTTTTTTCAAACACTCATTTATTGAGCAGTGTATCCTCCATCAATTATCAGATTATGTCCTGTAACGAAGGAAGTGCGTTCAGAACACAACCACATTACTGCTTCAGCAACTTCCATTGGTTTCCCAATTCGCCCAACAGGATGTAACCCCTTGATAAAAGTAAGTTGGTCGGGGGTAAAATTACTCTCCAAAGCTACCGTTTTTATAGCCCCCGGACTAATTGTATTAATCCGGATATTAGATTTAGCATATTCAATTGCTGCTGCTCTAGTTAAACCAATAATTCCTGCTTTAGCTGCGGAATACACAGACATACCAGGCATGATAGTCACAACACCACCAACAGATGACATATTAACAATTGCACCACTTCCTTGTTCAAGCATTATCGGAAGTTCATATTTTAGAGAAAGCCACATCCCTTTTAGATTTGCGTTGATTATATAATCCCAATCATCTTCTGTATGCTCGGTTAGCGGACGGTTTAACCCATTACCCACATTGTTAAAGGCACAGTCGAGCCGACCGTAATATTCTACTGTTTTATTAATTAGTGCTTCCACTTCATTAGCTACAGACACATCAGTCTTGACAAAAATAGCATCACCACCTCTGGCACAAATTTCTTGTACTGTTTGCTCTCCTTCAGTAACTCGTCTGCCAGCGATGACGATCTTAGCTCCAGCCTCTGCAAAAGCCAGAGCTGTCGCTTTTCCTATGCCTGATGTCCCACCTGTAACCAATGCAACTTTGCCATCAAATTCTTTTGAGAATGACATCTTTAAAATACTCCTTTTGTTTCAATCAATAAATCTGGAAATCTATGAAGTTCACTAACGGGTGGTAATTGACACGCTTCTCCAGCAACTTCAAAATTTATGGAATTAATTCGATCTAGATACTTACTACTAAATCCGCTCACAACTGATTATCTGAAGATGATATAATACTAACAGGACTTACGCAGAACTACCATATCTAGTAGGGGCTAATCGCGATCACCAGCTACAGGTGGTGTATAATTTAATATTTTGCGTAAGTTCTGACTAATTTATTGAGCAGTATATCCTCCATCAATTATCAGGTTATGTCCTGTTACGAAAGAAGCACGCTCGGAACATAGCCACATTGCCACTTCTCCAATTTCTTCAGGTGTACCGAAACGACCTATAGGATGAGGATGGTCTTCTAAAAACTGATTGAGTTGCTCGGTAGAGAATGTCTCAAGTATTGGACTTTGAATAATACCAGGACTAACAGCATTGATACGGATGCCTAATTTTGCATACTCAACTGCTGCGGCCTTAGTCATACCTATAACCCCACTTTTGCTTGCTGAGTAAACAGAAAAATTTACTACACCGATCGCACCAGCAACAGAGGAAGTATTTATAATTGCACCACTGCCTTGTTTGAGCATTTGTGCTATCTCATACTTCATACACAACCATACTCCTTTAAGATTAATGTTCATAATATAATCCCAATCATCTTCTCCTGAATCAATTAATGAACACATTTTGGTAACACCAGCATTGTTGAATGCACAATCTAAACGGCCATAAATATCTACAGTCTTGTTCACTAATGCCTCTACTTCCTTAGCCTGAGACACATCAGTCTTCACAAAAATAGCATCACTACCTCTAGCACAAATTTCGTGTACTGCTTGCTCTCCTTCCTCAACACCTCTGCTGGCAATGACAACCTTTGCCCCAGCTTGGGCAAAAGCAAGAGCTGTGGCTTTTCCTATACCGGATGAACCTCCTGTAACTAAAGCAACTTTTCCATCAAATTCTTTTGAAAATGACATCTTTGATACTCCTTTGATTTTTGTTAATAAAACTTATCTGGAAATGTTGAAAATAATTGATGAAATTCTTTTAAGCTAAGAATCATTTAGATTCTATATTCCCTGTTCCCAGTTAAGTGTTCCCTTTGACAAAAATTGGATATATGGTTTAAATGCAAAATAGCTTAGAGAGTGAAGCAATGCACACAATTACCATTTGACAAAGACTTCACTCTCAAAAGAAATTAAACTCCAACTTTTGTCGTAAGCTTCATCAAACTTTCTGATGTTGGAGGAACAGGTCCTAAAGCCACATCACCCCAACGCATAAGATGAGCAGCAGCAGCACCGGAAAAACCATGAGCATAGGTCATCACCAAATCACCTTTTTTAATTTTCCTCTGTTCAGCTGTATGATATAAAGCAGCTATCACTGAAGCAACAGAAATATTGCCATACTGAGGAAAGATATCAATAGTTTTGTGTTGAGGAATATTCAATTCTGAAGCACAAAAGTTAATGTATCCAGCAGAAGGTGGGTAAAAGACAAAGAAATCTATATCTTCTACTCTGATTCCTGATTGAGCTAATACTTTTGTACAGCATTCCTGGAAATATTTAATTAATAAAGAACTGACATATTTGACCATTTCTTTATTGATGGCAATTAATAATTTGGGATTTCCATTCCCATCTACAGTAAATTCGGGATAAATTACATCACAAGATTCATGGGTATTGATTGAGTAAGAATGAAGCAATCCCTCTCCCGTTTTAACTTTCTCCACAATAAAAGCTGAAGCTCCATCTCCAAGAGTAAAAGAAAATGGATTTGTATATTCTATATGCTTAGAATAATCGCATGATACAGATACTAAAACTCGGTCTATTTTCTGGCTTTGGATAACATAAACAGCGTTTTCTAAGGCTAACAAAGCACCTCCACAGTTAGCATTCAAATTCCATGCTGTACCTCGAAAACCTAATTCTCGTGCAATCAAAGTGGCATTGCCAATGGCTATTTTTTCTGGAAACATTGCACAGGAAATCAGCAAGTCAACTTCGTTAATATCTAGTTTTGCAGCTTGTAAAACCTTTTCTATTGCTCCACATTCAATAGTTAGAGAAGTTTCATTTCCAGTTAAAACTCTTCTTTCTAAAGTACCTCGAAAAATATCTTCTTGATAAGGTTTAACAGCTTGCACCCAATTCTTATTTTCTTGGGAGTCGGGGTCGAACAGTCGTACAGTTTGATTCTTTTGTTCGAGTTTAAGTAACAAATCTGGATAGTTCTTTTTCCAGTGATCGTTTGTTAAGACATACTCTGGAAAATTAACTGCAAGTGCTCGGATACCAACAGATTGATTCATTGTTATTTATTCCTATTTATTTACAAAAAAAGCGGAAGTTAACCAGTTGTTGGGATAGGTTGAAACTATGATTTTTATCGATACTTAGTCAGCAACTTTACTTGTAAGGTGCGTTGCAACCGTTCCTAAACAACAGCTAGGGTATATATGAAAAGATAGCTGAAAGCTCAAAAGTTGTATTCAGATGATGGCAAAATTTTACAGTCATTCAGCAACAGACGATTTCAAAACCCTTCTTCTGCTTAACTAAGTCTGTTGCAAAACACGCTTGAGAATTTTCCCCGTAGCATTTTTGGGAATAGAGTCAACAAAGCGAAATGTATGAGGCACTTTATAATTTGCTATTCTCTGAGTACAAAAACTTTTGATATCCTCAGCAGAAACAAATTTACTAGACTTGAGAACGATATTAGCATTAACAATCTCCCCTTTCAAGCGATCGCTCATAC
The DNA here is from genome assembly GCA_049647275.1 of Microcoleaceae cyanobacterium. Taxonomy (GTDB): domain Bacteria; phylum Cyanobacteriota; class Cyanobacteriia; order Cyanobacteriales; family Microcoleaceae; genus JASJEE01. Next base: position 1,647 of record JBARXI010000878.1, on the reverse strand, counting down.
CATAAACCGCGGCCTCAAGCACAGCAGGATGTGCCAGAATCACTCTTTCTACCTCGGAAGGATACACTTTGAAGCCAGATACATTAATCATATCCTTCAAACGGTCCACAATATAGAAATAGTTATCTTCATCCATCTTGCCTAGATCGCCTGTACGAAACCAGCCATTGTGCAAGACTTTCTGTGTTTCTGTAATGCGATTCCAATATCCTAGCATGACATTCGGACCGCGGATCAACAATTCTCCAACTTCGCCACATTCAAGCTCTTTGCCAGTTTCATTCACAACCTTCATTTCTACGTTCTCAATTGGCATTCCAATGGAACCCAATTTATACCTCAAATCGTGATTGTAACAAGCAAAAGGTGAAGTTTCAGTTAACCCATAACCCTCATATATCAATTTACCACAAAATTCTTGCCATTGACACACAAGTTCTACAGATATTTTAGCAGCAGCACTAAAATAATAGCGCACTGAATTCAAGTCTGACTGCGACACACCAGTCTCCAGCAAGCGTAAAAACACTGTCGGGACTCCAAAAAACATGGTCACGCTATGACTATGAATAGCTTTCAATACATCTTCTGGTTTAAACCGTCGCTGCAAAATAATTGTTGCGCCAGCGTTTAACCCACCATTGAGAATAAAATTCTGACCGAAACAGTGGAAAAGGGGTAAAAAAAGCAACAATTTATCATCAGAGTCGATTTTACAAGAATGTTTGACTGAGTGCATATTAGAACACACATTCCCATGAGACAGGGTTGCTCCTTTAGGAAAACCAGTTGTGCCAGAAGTGTAAACAATAGCAGCAGGGGCAGTCGGTTCCATGGAAACCGCTTTGAAATCAGAACTTCCTTTTTCTATTAAAGTAGATAAACTGATATCTGTATCTATTTCACCCTCAGCAATTAAAACATACTTCAGAAAAGCTAGATCCCGATGGGGTATTTGCTCCCTCAAAGATTCTGTTGTCACAACTGCTACTGCTTCACTATCATTTAGAATGAAGCGAATTTCATCGCTTTTCAGCATTGAATTGACAGAAACAACTACTGCACCAAGTTTGAGAATTGCCAAATAAGTAATGACAAATTCAGGAATATTTGGCAAAAACAAAGCTACGCGATCGCCACTTTTTATTCCTAAATACTTCAAACCATTAGTTACACGATTTGCTAACTCATTTAGTTCCCCATAAGTAAAAACTTTTTCCTCAAAAATTAAAGCTGTTTGGTCTGGAAAAAATTGAGCGCCTTTTTCAATATGTTGTGTGATATTCATTGTTATTTTTTTACCCCAAATATTTTTTTTTCCATAGTGTAGAAAGTAGTTTGATACACTGGAGTAATGTCTCAAAAACAAATCTAACTATTTGACGAAAACCGTAAGTTGTAATTTCAAAATCACTAGTATTTTTGGCAATACAATCAGCCGGAGCTATGATTTTACATATTTGTTGCCAATCACGAGCATCTAGTTGAAAAATTGTGTGGCACTGCTCGATTGTTTCTATCCAAAATTGTAGTTGTTTATAGAGATTAGTTTTCTGAAAAAAAAACCAACCATCTACAACAAACTTCTACGAAAAAAGTTTGAATTTTCATCAAAATATCCTCGTTTTTTCGGGCTTAACTAATCAA
>JBARXI010000877.1:0-14549 GCA_049647275.1 Microcoleaceae cyanobacterium | reverse complement strand
ATGGTTTGAAGGAATATTCCCATCCGATTTTACGAAGTCAAACGGTAAGCTCTACCGGGATGGCCTGCGGAGTGGGCAAACCCTTTAGTTGCCAAACTAAAGCCACGTTGAAACAGGAAGTTAACGCCAAAACTACCTATGTCCAGTTAAGTCTAGATTTGGGTAGTTTTGGGTCAGTTTAATAGAGCGGGAAATATCGATCGGATAGTACGCCAAATTGACGATTAGCTCCTGTATATCTGTTCAATATTTCTCAAAAGACAAATAGTCAAGACGAAGAATGGACTCTTGGAAATCTAAATTATTCCCTGACTTAGAATGTTAATAGTGGTTTTTAAATATCAATAATCCTAAATCCCGTGACTCAGTATAAATTATCTAGGTCAGTTGAGTATCAATGTCTGGCTAATCTCAATATTTATGATTCTCCCTTGGGCGATCGCTTGGCAACTCAAGCAGCAAGTGGACGAAATTTAGAAGTTGTCCAGTTACAGGAAAAAACCCATAGCTCAATTTTGATTAGATTACAAGAAGATGATTATCCGGGGTGGTTAAAACATACAGATATTGACAAGATTCAACCTGCAACAACTCCTTATCAACCTCAAATTTTTCAGGATAATGAAATCCGAGATAAGTTATCAGAAGTAATTGCTTTTACCCATAGAGCTATGAATATTCCTAACTATTATCTCTGGGGAGGTACAGTAAGTCCTAACTATGACTGCTCTGGTTTTATGCAAGCTGCTTTTGTTTCTGTAGGTATTTGGTTGCCAAGAGATGCTTATCAACAAGAAGCTTTTTGCCAGAAGATTTCTCTAGACAAAACTCACCTCAGACCAGGAGACTTAGTGTTTTTTGGATTGTCTGAAAAAGCAAATCATGTAGGATTATATTTAGGAGAAGGACGTTATATTCATAGTTCAGGAAGAGACCAAGGTCGTAATGGTATTGGTATAGATATGCTTTCCGAACAGGGGGATGAGGTTAGTCAAAGATACTATCGACAGTTTAGAGGTGCAGGGCGAATAGTTAGCAGTTATCAACCAAGCAAGTTTTGTCGCTTGTAATTAATTTTTATTAGATGAAAAAAATTTTGTCGCGCCTTAAACCATATCTGCGCTTGGTTATTTTAGGGGGAACCCTATTTTTTATAGCTAAAACTCTCAAAGACCATTGGCAACAAGTGCTGGAAATTAGAATTAGCGATGCTGGGTGGGCAAGTCTGGCGATCGCTTTTTTTGTGACTATTATGGCTCATGTCTGGTCTGGGTGGGTATGGTTTTGGATTCTTCGGGAGTTTAATCAACCAGTTAAGTTACGTTGGGCTATTAGAGTATATCTAATAACAAATATTGCTAAGTATTTACCGGGGAATATTTGGCATTTTTATGGTCGAATTTCTGCAACAAAAGAGGCAGGAGTACCGTTGGAAATTGCTACTTTAAGTGTATTATTAGAACCTTTATTAATGGCTGCTGCTGCTTTAGCGATCGCTTTAGGTGGTTCTGTGCAAGAAAGTTGGTTTTGGCAATTTTTGTGTTTATTTGTAGTGTTGATTGGAGTTCATCCCAGAATTTTAAACCCGGTTATTAAATACTTAAGTAAATTAAAGTTAAAAGCTAAATTTTCTGATGATTCTCCTTCTCTTGACTTAAAATTAAAACGCTATCCAGTGCGACCTTTTTTAGGAGAAATTGCTTTTGTTCTGATTAGAGGTTCTGGTTTTTTGTTAACTTTGAGAGCTATGAACTCAGTTGAAATAAGTCAGATTCCATTAATATTTAGTGTTTTTGCTTTGGCTTGGTTATTAGGTTTAATTGTGCCGGGAGCGCCTGGAGGTATAGGAATATTTGAAGCGACTGCCTTGGCTTTATTGGATACAAAATTTTCTCCTGGTGTGGTGTTGAGTGCTGTAGCAATTTATCGGTTAATTAGTGTTTTAGCTGAAACTGTTGGTGCGGGTTTTGCTTGGTTTGATGAAAGGTTGTTAAATGACTAAGTTTTATTATAGATTTTATGCAGCTCAAGGTATAGCTGAAGTCAGAAGTTAGAAGTCAGATAGGGAAGCTATCGGATTTGCGACGTACAGAAGTTAAATTCTTGCTATGACTAAACTTGAGAGGAGCGAGAATATCCTAATAGTAATGGCGACTGCTATATTTTTTTCCTTTAATTATTTGTCATAAATCACAAAATAGATAAAAAATCTGAAACGATGTTGCCTGTTGCCTTCCGGAGCAGATGAGCTGTTGCCTTTTCCTTTCTGTGAGATATTTTTACACAACCACGCCGAGGACTGCTATAGTTGATAAATTATGTGTTTAATTTGACATAAAAATCAATAATATTTTAAAATAAATTAATAAAATGAACAGTCAGTAAAGTTCCAGATAAGTAGGTAGGCGCGAATAAACCTCACTATGTAACGAAATGTTGATGCACCTCATACTCAAGAGATTGCTTCCCTAGCAGAATGCGGAGCAAACCTTCTACTCCGTTCGAGTCGCTTCGGACGTATAGCACTACGCATATTGGTTAGGACATTTCTAAATCCTGGAACTCTTTGAGAGTCTACTGTTCCCCTACAAAAAAACTTTTTCAGCAAATCCTAATTAATCTAAAAATATCAAACAAGCCTGGTCCTCTTGTACTACCAAACAGGAGTGCTAAGTTTTGACAACTCTTAGTTTCCTCATAGGGATAATAATATGGCACATATTTAACAATTTGTTACAAAATAGAGAAATACTATTTCCCCAGGGTAACTTAACTGTGAAAGTATTCCGAACACTTGACCCCCAACGCCAACGCAGTCTAATGATTTTATTCGTGGCAGGGTTGTTGTTTTGGTCAAGCATAACTACCTTACTTCCTACTTTGCCTCTCTACATAGATTCCATAGGAGGTACAAAACAACAAATTGGTTTAGTAATGGGAGCCTTTTCAGTGGGACTTTTACTATCCCGCATCTGGTTAGGGCCATTAGCTGACAAAAAAAGTCGGAAATTAGTCCTAATCATTGGCACAACTGTCGCGGCGATCGCACCAATGGGTTATCTAGTTTTCACCTCCCTTCCTCTACTAATGGGACTTCGTGTTTTTCATGGTATTAGTATTGCTGGATTTACTATTGGCTATAGTGCTTTGGTGGCTGACTTAGCTCCCCCTGGTCGTCGGGGAGAATTAATTGGTTATATGAGTTTAGTCGCTCCGATCGGTATGGGTATGGGCCCGGCAATAGGTGGTTTTTTGGCAGTAGGGAGTGGTTACGGAGTTTTATTTATAGTTAGTTCTGGTTTGGGAGTTATGAGTCTAGTATGTGCTTCTCTGGTATGGGAACCATATGTGGAAGTGAAAAATCAAGTAGAAATTAATCCCTTCCCGGATGGGTTTCCTCAACAAAAGTTTTGGCAAATTATCGGGAGTCGTAGAGTTTTGGTTCCCTCTTTTGTGATGTTGATAGTGGGTTTAATTTTTGGCACAATTGTTACTTTTTTGCCATTGTTTATTCAGGAGAGTAATATTGACTTAAATCCGGGACTTTTTTATACGGTAATAGCGATCGCCAGTTTTACCATCCGTGTATTTACTGGACGAGCTTCAGATAGATTTGGTCGTGGTGTTTTTATCTGTGGGGGTTTAGTCTGCTACTTTTTGTGTATGTTGATTTTGTGGATAGCCAAAACTAGTAATATTATTTTGCTGGCAGCTATTCTGGAGGGGTCTGGTAGTGGTTTGGTAATTCCGATGATGATTACCCTGATGACTGACCGCTCTCCTCATACTCAAATAGGTAAATTTTTCTCTCTTTGTATTGGTGGGTTTGATTTAGGATTAATTGTGGCGGGTCCCTGCTTTGGTCTTTTTGCCGAACAACTTGGTTATAGAGGTATGTTTGCTATTGATGCAGGTCTAGCAAGCGTTGCACTAATTGCTTTTACCACCATGTCAAACAAAGACTTGCCCCATTCCATCAGATTTGCTTTTGGTAAGGGGCAAGATACTTATGCTATTAATCATTGATACGGGCCTGGAGGGATTCGAACCCCCGACCTCGTGGTCCGTAGCCACGCACTCTATCCACTAAGCTACAGGCCCTAGTTATTTCTAGGTTTGTTTATGCACTAGATAATCATAGCACAAATTAATAGAATGACAAGAGATTTTTTTAAATTTGAGCAAAGTTTGACTCATTTGGATTCTGAGGGTGAGGCTCAAATGGTTGATGTTTCTGCTAAAGTGCCTACTGTGCGCCAAGCTGAAGCTGGTGGACAAGTGCGGATGTTACGAGAAACGTTTGAGGCGATTGAAGCGGGTAATAGTCCAAAGGGTGATGTTTTGGCAACTGCTAAGTTGGCCGGAATTATGGCTGCCAAGCAAACTGCTCAACTTATTCCTTTGTGTCATCCTTTGCCGTTGCATAAGATAGATGTCCAGTTGATTCCCGATCGGCAGTTACCGGGATATCAGATTCGGGCGATGGTGAAGACTAAGGCGGAAACTGGGGTGGAAATGGAGGCTTTGACGGCGGTTTCTGTGGCTGCTTTGACTTTGTACGATATGGCTAAGGCTTTGGAAAAGTCTATTTCTATTGAGTTGATTCGTCTTTTGAGTAAAACTGGGGGTAAGTCTGGGGATTATATTTCAAGTCAAAATTCAAAAGTTAAAAGTTAAAACCCAATTTATAGGAGGAGTAAGAATTCTATTTTGTCTTTATTTTCTGTTTTTGATATGTTAAGCAGCGTTATGATTACTGCCATATAAGGTAGGGTAGTTTCGATTTATAAAATGCTAAGATTGAAATTGAGTATAATTGATTGATCAAGGTAATTTTTAATCATCTATAAATTTATGGCTAATGAATCTATTGGGTTAGCAGAGTTAATCGACAAAGTTAAGGCCGAGTTGCTTACTTCTCCTAAAAATACCCGTTTTTTATTTGTTGATAATGTGGAATTAGAACTGCAAGTAGTTGTGACAAAAGATGCTAAAACAGGTTTGAAAATAGATGTACTTGGTATTGGGGGAGCAAATGTTGGTGCTGATGTTGAGCAAAGAAATATTCAAAGGGTGAAAGTTAGTCTTTCTCCTGTGTTTACGAAAGAGGAAATGAAAGAATATTGTCAAAAAGAAGCACCTGAATTTTATAAGTCTATATTTCAGGGAAGTGTAGATGCGACAATAAAGGGAACAGAGGAAAGACTAGGATAGAGAATAATACAAAGTTAAGAATAGGCTGAGATTTTGTGCAATGAAAACTTTAAAATTATTTTTAACTGTACCTGCTATACCTGAAAATGCAGAGTCAGGAAAAATTCAAATCAATATTGATAATTATGGTTATTATCAATCAAAACTTCCTTGGTTTGAAGATGGGGAAAAATGGCGTATTGCTATGATGACGGCTTTAGGTTTAGCAGAGTTTCAATCAGGTTTATTTTTTTCTGATGAGCAAAATTGGATGTTAAATCAAGGTTGGTTAAATGAGGCTAAAACACATTTTACTTCAGATATTCTCAAAAAAATAGGTCAGGATATTTATCACACTCTTTTTCCATCACTAGAAGCAAGAGAGTTACTATCAAGAATATTAGGAACTCTGGAAGCTAATGAACAATTACATATTCAACTACAGTTTAGTGAAAAAATTGCTCAAAGAGGTCGTTTACCAGATTATCCTTGGGAATTAGCTTATCGTGATAGAAGTTTTTTAGCACAACAAAAAGTTACTTTTTCTCGTTTAATTGCTTTTCCAGAGAATGTACCTAGTTTTCCTACTGTTGAACAAATTAATGTGTTATTAGTTTCATCGACAGTTGGAGATGAAGTTCCAGAAATAGAATTAAATTTACCTAATCTTGATTTCCAAGAGCAAGAAGCCATTTATGAAAGTTTAAAGAAAGCAGAAATTGTTGTTGAGTGTAAAAAAAATATCAGTTTTAAAGAATTGGGAGATTATTTAACTCAAATACCTTTAGAAAAAACGCCTCATGTTATTCATTTTGATGGTCATGGTTTCTTTGGTAAACGCTGTAATAAGTCTGACTGTCGTACTATCCACGGATTCAAAGCTACTCATTGTCGAAAATGTAATTCACCTTTAGAAAAAGCACCTCAAGGATATTTATTATTTGAAACGAATATTGATGCTTGGGAACGAAAAGCTGATTATATTAGTGCTACAGAAATTAGTGAATTAATTAGGAAGAGTAATTTTGGTTTGGAAAATAAACCAGAATTAGGTGTCCGTTTAGTGGTAATGAGTGCTTGTAAAAGTGGTTTGACATTGGGTAGTGACTCGGTATTTAATGGTATTGCTCAACAATTAATCGCTCAACAAATTCCGGCAGTAGTGGCAATGCAATATAATATTACTGTTGGTGCTGCAACTGCTTTTGCTGGACGTTTTTATCAAGCATTAGCTAATAGAAAATCTTTATACTATTCAGCAGTTGGCAAGTAATCCTTATTTACTTTATGCTTTAATTATTATTTATCAGTATGAACCAGGCAATAAATTACCACAAAATAGTGGTGCTTTATTTTCACGTTTAGTCAAAGCTCTTTGGAAAAGAGAAAGAGAGAAACCTAATACTGAATTATTATCTTATTCGGAAGTTGAAACCTATTTTGCTGATTTAGCTAATTATATATTTCAACAAGATAGTTTGATTGTTAAATGTGAGACAGCTATATCTATTTTGAATAACGATCAGAATTTGTTATCTGCAGGAAAAAATGCGAATTTATTAGTTGTTGAGGATAATACAGTCAGATTCAAAAATAGGTTGATTCAGGATTATTTTTTGGCTGTTACGTTAAACGACGAAGATCTAAATTCAATTCTCAAAAATTTAAATTCGATTCTCAAAAACCCTACTATTTTTAATGGAAAACGTCTGAGAGAACCTTGGGATTATCCTATTATTGCATTATCTGGTTTAGTGAATGAACCAGATGAAATTATTAAACAGATAGCTGAAAAAGACCCTTATTTAGCTGCAATGTGTTTAGATAGTGGTGTTAAAGTAAATTCTGATGTATTAGAATTTATTGTAGCTAAATTAGTTCAAACTTTTGATATTGCAATTAAAGATAATTTTGAGGAAATTACCCAAGACGAGAAGATTAGGGAGACAAAAAAACTGTTAGCTCAATATTACCTTAATAGATTAGGTACAGACACACTCCCTATTTTAGGAAAGGTACTTATTGACCCTCAAAAAAACGCATTTATCAAACGCGCTATTATTGATTTGCTAGATATGTATAATGATACTCGTATAATACATTATCTATCAGAAATAGTAAAAGACCCATCTATAGAAGAAAAAGCTATTCAATTAGCAAATCAACAACTAATGAAACTTAAGACAGTTATTACTGCTTCAACTGTTACTGGTTTGGCATTAGCAGCATTGACCTCTAATAAAACTTCTAAGGTCTTATCAAAAACTCAAGATGCTTGGGATAGAGTTTGGGGAGATAAGTCACAAAATTCTCAATTACAGTTAAGAGTTCCTGCTATATATGCTTTAGGTCGTTTGAAAAATAAGGAGGCAACTTTACCTCTGATTGATGGATTAATTGATGTAAATAATGATGTTCGTCAAGCTTGTTTGACTTCTTTAAAATCTTCAGGTTGGCAACCATAAACTAACAAGGAACAACTTTATTTAACTATTGCAGAAAATAGATGGTCTGATTGTCAAGCATTTGGAGAATTAGCTATTTCTCCTTTATTATCAGTTTTAAATGATGAGACAGAAGCTATACAAATTAGTGCAATTACTACTTTAGGTGAGTTGGGTTTAAAGGCTCAAGATGCAGTTGTAGAAATTTTAAAGAGATTGTTTACTCAAAATACCAAAAATAATGAACTAAAGAAAACTTGTATAGAAGCAATAGGTTTAATTCCCACTAAATTTGCTGTTATAGGGTTGCTTAAAGCATCACTAACTTTTTCGGAAGATTTACAAAATTTGGCAGTTGAGAAATTCAATAATATTGATGAAAAACAAAAATTAGCTGGTTTAAGTCATGCACTTGAAGTAGATTTTGATAGTATTATACAACCTAAAATTAATCCGGCAATTGGAAAAATTCTTAGGGGTGATGAGAATACTAAGTTAAAAATAGCTGCTATTGAGAAATTAGGAGAACTTGGTTCAGTAGATGTGATAAATATTTTACTCTCAACAATGAATCAAGAGAATGAAAAATTGGTAATTGCTTGTATTAATGCACTGTCTAATCACAAACAATTAAATGTAATATCGGCGATAGTAGAAAAACTTAAAGATGACAAAAATTCTATTAAAAAAGAGGCGATTAAATCTCTAGGTAAATTACAAGCAGAAATAGCAGTTGATGAGTTAGTAAAGTTATTGCCTTCACGACAAAAGAAAAAGCCGTTTGGACTAAATATATCTAAAATATCCAATTTTTTTGGAGGTCCCTTAGTAGCTGATATTTTAGATGCTTTAAAACAAATTGGCACTGCAGAAGCGGAACAAGCAATAGACAGTTGGTACAGTGAGAATAAATAACATACTTTAAATTATATTATTGGTATTATGTTCTAGTTCTTCATCTAGGCGATCGAGCCAATCTAGAGCTAATCCTCCTATGTTTTTTGCAGACCAACTATTTAGCAAGTAACCTACAATAGCACCAACTATGGGAAAAATTTTTGTTATTAGTTTACCGATGCTTCGTGTAAGAACTTTTATCAACACTTTTCCAACCGTTTTACCTGTAGTCTTGCGTGCTAACTTTGCAGCTTTTTTGAAAAGTTCTTGAGCTAATTCTTTTGTAACTCCAACTATAGCTTCATCACCTTTCTTTCGCCAGACTTCCCGAGCAGTAGCAGTTCCCAGTTTAACTCCTATATTTAAAGCTTCACCTTCAGGAGCAGTCTCGCTGAGTATATAGTTTTTGAGTGGTTATAATATGGCTTCATCAGGATTATATCCATAAGCATAAGCCAATAGATAAATCATTTCGGCTTCTATCTTTGTAGATAAAAGTATATCGATAAGCAAGGGAATGATTATTGTTACCCATCCTATAAAACTTGTTAAAAATCCTATTAGACCACATCTTAATTCTCGATCATCAATCATTTTTTTTGCAATCCGTTCTCTGGACAATTCTGGATTTCTGGTTATAAATTTATCGAATTCTCTTTTTAATTTATGTGCATCTGGCTGGAACATCTTTATTTATATGGTTGTTTAATATTGATAATTGATAACAAAATTTTAGCTCATATTTGCTGAGGCCATATTTGACGAAGGTAAAACCCTATGTCTTGAGACCGAAGATTAGTCAATCTTCCTTTCTTCTTCATGCTCCATAACAATAATCCCGAAATTACTGCTTTACCTTTACAATAATTAAATAAACTGAACAGTAATTACATTATCTTAAAAGTATTATGCCTCCTCGTTGGCCTCGTAAACCTGACCGTAATGACCCAGAATTTCGCAAGTTGGACGACCGAATGAATTTTGCTATTCATGTGGCGATGTTTTCGGCTAGTAATTCTGGTATATGGTTTTTCCGTAATCTTACAGCAGCAACTTGGCCTTGGGCTATTTGGGTAACAGGTGGTTGGCTATCTTTATTGTTGATTCATGGGGTTTATATTTTTGCGATCGCAGATTATTCTCCCATGTCTCCCATATCTAAGGATTCTGGATGACATACCTAAGGCCAAGACTACTCTATGGCCTGGACTTTCTGTTTCACAAACGCTCTTGATTTGGTTTTGGTCTGATTCAGTTTCCAAGCACCAACATTCTTTATAGCCTAGGTCTTTCTGCTGCGGACGTTAAGATAAAATCATTAAGGTGATTGGTTATTTATTAATTTGTAGCTCAATAATTGAGGTTTAGTTTTTTTTATGACTAATGGTAGTACAACACAAATAATTGAAAAGTTAGCAGGAGAAATTGGAGATAAAGTTTACATTGATATTGCTGGTTGGCATCTTTATTTATCTGATGCGAAGCTACATACTATTCTGGCAGAAAAATTTTATCCTATTCTGAGTAAGGAAGTACCTTCTGAGGGTCAAGTTGTGGAAATATTGCAAGATATTTCTGTTAAGTTAGGTGGTGGTAGAAAAGAGGTTCCTCTGATTGATTTGGTGCCGATGCAGTGTCAAACTGATTTAATTGAGGTTTTAGAAGATTTTAAACAACAAATGTGATTGGAATAATTATTTAATTGAGGATATTTAGATAATAGTAATTAGGTTTCTATTTCTGTAACAAGAAAAGTAGAAACCTAATTTTTTTATATAAGTAATAGGTATTTAAAAGATATTGTTCAAGTAAATTGGTCCGGGCAGGATATAGAGAAAACCTGATAGATTTTTCAAATCGCTATTGCTGTTTCAAGATAAAAATTACAGGGAAATAATCTCTAGAACTTCCTATCTCCCTGTCAAGAAACAGTAAGGAAATTACATCTAAGTTTCCTAAACCTATTTTGCTAAAAAACGAAGTGTTATATGGTTAATAAATGCAGCTAAAAATCAAAGTAAAATTGAAATAATGTTTATGATATTTGCTATAAAACAGTAGTGGAGTGACACGCCTGAAATTTTGCTTTGGGGAAAAATACTCAATCCCTGGCAAAGCAAGAATTAAACTGAAAGAACTAATATACTCTTTAAAGAGTGCGGACCGAAAAAATAGTCAATCCCTGTTAGAACAAGAATTAAACTGAAAAAGCTAATGTAGTATTTTAGCTGTGTCAGTCTAGTAAGCTTTATTTATGAAAAATAGTTAAGTTTTCAGATTTTTTTGACTATGATTATTCTCCAACTTAAAAGGTTATGTATATGGAGTAATTAGGTGAGGCGGAATATAAAATTTTCTAGTCATAGTTTGAAAAGATTATCTTAATATAATGTCTTGTTGAATACCCAAAAATAATAGTTAGTAGAGAACACCGGAGCTGGAAACACCGAAGCGGGGAACATACGGAAACTTTGGAGATTCTCAAACAGAGAAAAGATCGGATTAATATTTATGCCTAATTTAATGAGACTCTATTTTATAGTTAAAACGATATTTGTCATTGATGGCAAAGTTATCAAATCTCAGGAAAATCTCAGCATCAATTAGAATTAGACTAAGTTTAAGAAGATAATATATTCTGATTCTGTTGATTAAGTTTAAGTCAAAATAGATGAGTTACTATGACTACTTTAAATGTTGCTAAGAAATTTCTAGAGAGTAGTATAAATATTCTAACTTTTGTTAAAATTCGTTTGGCAACAATATTGCTAATAGGGGGAGTGATGCTATTAACAATTATTGTAGTTGCTTGGTTTGCAGAGATTGGTCAAATAGACGAATTTTTTGCTCAGATTCATCAGTTTCAGCAAAATCCGCCAATATGGGTCGAAGCACCAACGGAAAAAACTAAATATTTACTATTACCGACAATATTACTATTTTTAATAACCCAAGTAATTATGAAATTTTCCCCTACTCCGAAAACTTGGTCGCGAATTTTGGTAGTGGGGATTTTATTAGGTTTAACTATTCGTTATTTATCTTGGCGATCGCTCTCGACTTTAAATTTGGCTAATCCTTTAAATGGTGTATTTAGTCTCGGTTTATTTGGTCTAGAAATTTTGACACTTAGTAGTGGCATCCTACTTTTATTTTTGATGCTCAGAGTTAAACATCGTGGGCGAGAAGCAGACTATTATTCTCAGGCAATTTTAGATAAAACTTTTCAGCCATCGGTGGATATTTTTATCCCTACTTATGATGAACCAGAGTTTATTTTGTCACGTACAATTATTGGTTGTCAAACTATAGATTATCCCAACAAGAAAGTATATTTACTAGATGATACTAATCGACCAGAAGTTAAAATATTAGCAGAAAAATTAGGATGTAAATATTTAGCAAGAGATGATAATGCTCATGCGAAAGCGGGAAATCTCAATCACGCCCTTAGTCAAACAAACGGCGACTTTATTGTTGTCTTTGATGCTGACTTTATCCCAACAAAAAACTTTTTAATTCGCACTTTGGGATTTTTTCAAAATGAACAAATTGCCCTAGTGCAAACTCCCCAAACTTTTTATAATATTGACCCTATTGCTAGGAATTTAGGTTTAGAAAATATTCTGACTCCAGAAGAAGAAATATTTTACCGACAAATTCAACCGATTCGAGATGGTGCCAGTGGAGTTGGTTGTGTAGGAACTTCTTTTGTGGTTAGAAGAAAAGCTTTAGAAGAAGTAGGAGGTTTTATTACAGAATCAATTTGTGAAGATTATTTTACCGGAGTTCGTTTATCAGCTAAAGGTTATCGTTTGATTTATTTAGAGGAAAAGTTAAGTGCTGGTTTAGCTGCTGAAAATATTGGTGGTCATGCTATTCAAAGATTAAGATGGGCAAGGGGAACTTTACAAGCATTTTTTATTAATTCTAATCCTCTGACAATTCCCGGATTACGCCCTATGCAAAGATTGGCATATTTAGAAGCATTATTACATTGGTTTACTAGCGTTACTAATGTTGGTTTTTTGTTAATGCCATTAGCTTATGGTTTTTTAGATGTGATTCCGATTAAAGCTACTGCTGCTGAATATTTATATTTCTTTCTGCCTTATTATTTTGTTAATTTAACTGTATTTTCTTGGTTGAATTATCGTTCCAGGTCGGCGCTTTTATCAAATTTTTATGGTGTGGTTTTTGCCTTTCCTTTGGCCGTGACAATAATTAAAACTTTACTAAATCCATTCTCAAGAGGATTTAAAGTTACACCCAAAGGAATTAAAAGCGATCGCTACTATTTTAACTGGAATTTAGGTTGGTCTTTGGTTATATTATTCGGGCTGAATAGTATGAGTTTATGGTTCAATTTATGTAACTGTATAAATCGAAGTTGGCAAATAATTGAACAGACCGAAGGTTTCAATTTGGGGTTATTTTGGAGTGGCTATAATTTATTGACTATCGGAGTGGCATTGTTAATATTAATAGATGTGCCAAAACCAGATATATATGAATGGTTTAATCTGCGACGGGTGGTGAAAATGCGAATTAATAATCAGATATTTTGGGGTATTACTACACAAATATCTGAAGTGGGAGCTGAGATAGAAATTGCTCGGAAAATTCCGTCTAACTTGATGGGAGAAACTTTGCCAGTCAAGTTGAACATTATTGAGGAAAAAATTTGTTTACAAGGGAAAATAACGAAGATAGAAATGAGTGGAGAATTTCCCTGTATAACAGTAATATTTGAGGCAGTAAATTTATCTGAAAAACGCCGATTAATTGCATTATTATTCTGTCGCCCTGGGCAATGGCAACGACAAGAAACACCGGGTGAGTTAAAATCTTTGTGGTTTTTATTGCAACTATTGTTAAAACCAAGATTCATATTTGAAAGAAAGCCAAAACAGAAAGCTATGGAGGTTGGTCAGATTTAAGTCTTCTTGAAAAATAGACCATTATAGACCATTAAAGTACCTTGAATAAATAAAGTTTTACATTTCCCTCTTCCCCAGAAAATTCTACTACTCCAAATTTTCTAGAATCAATTATCGGCAGCAAAACAACTCCAACTTCGAGTAATAAATAATTTGCCAGTTTCTCACAACTTATAGGCAGTTGTTTCACAGGAGTTTTCCACAATTAATATCTTCTATATTTACCTTCAACCACTTAACTAAATTTTTCAATGGCGATTTTCATCCGACTAATACCTTCTCGAATATTTTCAATGGAATTAGCATAAGATAACCTCAAATATCCATCACCAAATTTGCCATAAGCAATTTCCGGCAATAAAGCAACTCCACCTTCGAGTAAGAAATAATCACCCAGTTTCTCACAACTTATCGATAGTTGTTTAAGATTAAAAAAAATATCAATTGTACCAGGGGGTTTTCCACAGTTAATATCTTCTATATTTACCTTCCCAGAAAATTTTACTACTCCAAATTTGCCATAAACAATTCTCGGCAGCAAAACAACTCCAACTTCGAGTAATAAATAATTTGCTAGTTTCTTACAACTTATCGGTAGTTATTAAATATTGGGAAAAATCTTCAAAGCACCTACTGGTTTTCCACAGTCAATATATTCAATAGAATTTAATCCCTCAAAAATCACATCACGTCCCTAAAAAAAATAATTATTAAATTCTCCATTCCAGAAAATTTTACTATTCAAATAGAATTTCTATAGTTTAGCGATCGCTATTTTTATCCGACTAATATCTCACCGAATATTCTCAATGGAATTTACATCAGACAACCTCAAATATCTATCTCCAAATTTTCCATAAGCAATTATCGGCAACAAAACAACTCCAGCTTCGAGTAATAAATAATTTGCCAGTTTCTCACAACTTATCGGTAGTTATTTGATTTTTGGGAAAAATCTTCAAAGCACCAAGGAGTTTTTCCACAGTCAATATCTTCTATATTTACCTTTAACCACTTAACTAAATTTTTCAATTGCTATTTTCATCCGACTAATACCTTCTGGAATATTCTCAAT